>JAHZLG010000134.1 GCA_022599995.1 Alphaproteobacteria bacterium
CCCATGCTCCCGACTATGGCGCCTATACGATGACTTCGGATTGACCGCAAGTGGTACGATGATTTCGGATTGACCGCAAGATTGCCTCATCCGGTTGCAAGTGATACCCCGCCAAGGAGGAGTCATCACATCTTCAGACCTGGAATTTTTATGCCAACAACCTCCCAGCACCCCCGGCTTTTCTTCCTGCTTGTGGCCGCGATGGCCGTTGTGGTTGTGGTGTCCAATATCCTCGTCGAGTACCCGGTCGGGTCAATCCTGACGCTTGCTGCCTTCACCTACCCTATTGCTTTTGTTGTCACTGACCTCAGCAACTGGTTTCTTGGGGTGAAATATGCGCGCCGGGTTGTCCTCAGTGGGTTTGTGCTTGGTGTCGGGTTGTCATTGTGGCTTGCCGACCCTCGAATCGCTTTGGCATCGGGAACGGCCTTTCTCATTGCTCACATGGTTGATATTAGCGTCTTCGCTGGCTTTCGTCGCCGTTATCATGCGGATGCCATCAAGGCCAGCTGGTGGAAATTGCCTTTGTTCTCCAGCTGGAGCGTCGCGGCATTGGACACGTGGCTCTTCTTTAGCATTGCCTTTGTCGGCACTGATGTCCCCTGGCCCTTGCTGGCGACGGGGGATTTTTTCGTGAAGATGATTGCCCCCATCGCGTTGCTCCCCATTTATCGGCTGAGCATCGGGTGGCGGCTGGCCTGAGTTGCAAGGCTAGGGGCACGATTCATGATTACCTTCGATCTCCCGCCGGCATTGATTGCCCGGTTCCCATGCGAGCCGCGGGACTCGGCGCGGTTGTTGGTCGGGGTCGGAGGAGGCATGCCGATCGAGGGGGTGGTGCGCGACCTTCCCCAGTGGTTGCGCCCGGGTGACCTGCTTGTTGCCAACGATTCGAAGGTCTTGCCCGCACGGTTGCATGGATTGCACCAGCGCGATCACCGCTCCTTAGAGCCTGCGAAGCGGCGACTATTTACCCTGCTCTACGACCCCAACAGTGCCGAGCGGTCGTGGGCCTATATGGTGAAACAGGACAAAGCCCTGAAGCACGGCGATCGTGTGCTCTTCGCACCCCCTTCATCGAGCCCCTCATCGAGCCCTGCGTCGAGCCCTGCGTCGAACCTTGCGTCGAACCTTGCGTCGAACCCTTCATCGAGCCCCTCAGCACAGGCACAGGCGGGTGTCAGCACCGACTCCGCACCCTACGGCGCCGACTCCGCACCCTACGGCGCCGACTCCGCACCCGACGGCACCGGCGGCGCACCCAACGGCACCGGCGGCGCACCCGACGCCCTGCCCTGCCTTGCCGCAACGGTCAGCGTCACGGGAAAGGACAAAGTGCTGGTCTTCGATCAAGACGACTCCACGGTGCTCCAATTCCTCGAAGACCACGGGGAGATGCCCATTCCTCCCTACCTCAACCGCGCGGCTGTCCAAGCCGATCGGCACGATTACCAAACCTGCTATGCCAGTGCGATCGGCTCCGTCGCCGCCCCAACCGCAGGACTGCACTTCACCCCCGAGCTGATCAAGCAGATTCGCGCCCAAGGCATCGGGTGGGCCTCGGTCACCTTGCACGTGGGGCTGGGAACCTTCGCCCCCTTGCGCAACGCAACGCAGACCAGCTTGCACCCCGAATGGTGCAGGCTGGACGCCGCCGTAGGACGCCAGATCGTCGAGACGCAACAACGTGGCGGACGCGTGATCGCCGTGGGCACAACCGCCGCGCGCGTGCTGGAAACGGCCGGCCTTCATGGCCGTGACATCACCAACGGATTTGCCGGCACAACGACCTTGTTTATCCGTGAGGGGCATCGGTTCAATGCCATCAACGGGTTGCTGACGAATTTCCACCTGCCAGAGTCCAGCTTGCTCCACCTTGTCGCCACCTTTTGCGGCAAAGAACACGCAGCCGAGCTCTACAGCTATGCCATCGCCCATCGGTTTCGTTTTTACTCCTATGGCGACTGCATGCTTCTGTTACCTTAGCAGGTGTCCCGTAGCGGTTCCGCAGATGCCCTACAGGAAGAGGTCGGAGGCAACACCGGTCGCACCCACCGCACCGGTCGCACCCGGGCGCACCCGGTCACCGGGTCGCACCCGGTCACCGGACACCCGATAACAGCTGATTGAAACAAGCCACCATCACCCCTATACATAGGGCACGTGTCCATAGGATGCGCACGCAAGCGAACAGGTGTGTCGGCAAAACCACCATCCTGTCTCCGTGTACGCCCCGACTGGGCAACAACTCCCTGTTCGACCATTCCCCTACGATATTACCGCCATGACATTTTCTCCCGTCATCGATTCCACCGATCAGAATTTCGAACAAGACGTGCTCCATGCCTCGCACGATGCCTTGGTGTTGGTGGATTTCTGGGCTCCATGGTGTGGACCTTGCCGACAGCTCACCCCCACCCTCGAGAAAATCGTGAAGGGGTTCAACAACACAGTGCGCTTGGTCAAGATCAACATTGACGAAAGCCCCGCCTTCGCCGGACAACTGGGCGTACAGTCAATCCCCGCCGTGTTTGCCTTCTATCAAGGACGCCCGGTCGATGGATTCATGGGGGCAAAACCAGAATCGCAGATTGTCCAATTCATCGATCGCCTGATCCAGTCATTGGGCATCACGAACAGCCAAGCCGACCTGATGGCACAGGTCGAGGGGTTGATGGCAGCCAAAGACTTCCCCGCCGCCTGCCAAATCCTGTCAGGGATACTGAACGACGACCCCGAGGACAGTGACGCGGTAGGCTTGTTCACCACATCCTTGCTCTCGATGGGCGACCTTGAGGGGCTGCGGGTGTTTCTGGAGGGGCTATCCCCCGCGATGGCCAAGCTTCCCGCGGTGCTGAAGGTCAAAGCCCGCCTCGAATTGGTGAAGGACGCCCCCGTTGGGGACGATCTTGATGCCATGCGCGCGGTGCTTGCCTCGCCTCCCGAGCAAGCCAATGAACAGGAGTGGCAAGCCCGCCTTGCCCTCAGCCTCAACCACTTCTTGCTCGATGAGGTCGATTCCGCCTTTGCGCTGTTGCTCGATGGTCTTCGCCGTGATGCAACGTGGGCTGAGGGCAAGGCGTTGCTCCTTCGTCTGTTCGAAGCACAGGGCATCGTTGACCCGCAGGTCGTGCGGGCACGGCGACAACTGTCTGCCTTGCTGTTTTCGTAACATCCCTGCGACGCCCCGCCCTGAAGCAACCGCTTTGCGGACGATCTTGGGTATTGGCAAGTCACCCGCATTTCTGCCATAGTGTTATTCCACCCAAAGCATCTTCGAAGCCTCTTCGAACGGACTAGGTCACTTCATTCATGCGCACCTTACCCTTGCTTGCCCTTCCGAAGGTCGTGCTCTCTCCTCAGGGTTTTCTTCCGCTCCAGCTAGGCGAGCCCCACGAGCTGCCCCTGTTGCGCGCGGCATTAGCGGCGGATCGACAGATTGCGATCGTCCAGCTCTGCGATGAGGACAAGAAGGACCTTCACCGGTCGGTCGATCGATTGTTTTTCGAATATGGTGAAGTGATTCCCGGCAGCTCCGGCAGCAGCAACGAGAAAGAAAATCGTGGCAAACCTGCGTCCGGGGCGAGTGACAGCAACAGTATTTTTGGCCGCCGGCTTTCCGAGAGCAGCGTGGCATGGTTCTCATCCCAATCCGACGATGGCGGTTCCGCTAGTGGTGATCCCTCCCGCAAGGGTGCCGAAGAGATCGATAGCTTCGATAACCTCGAACGCTCGACCTCGAAGCACAACGCCATGTACACGATGGAGGAATCGCTAGATGCCTACCACGATGCGTCTGTGGAAGCTGCTGCGCAAGGGTTTCCCGATGGCATTGACGGTCGCGGTGATGACAGTGATGACAGTGCCCACGCCCCCTTCGATGAAGAGGCCACCCTCCTCGATGACGAGGCCAACCATCCTGACGGCTTGCAAGATTTCTTGAACATGACCCTCGGCCAGCAAGGTTATCACGACGCCGATCAAGACGAAGATTTTCTCGATGACGAGAATGATGACGACAATGACCTCTTTGATGCCGATTTTTCGGCAGATCTGCACGAATCGCAGGAGCAGGCCATGGAAGAGCAAGGCCTCTTGTTTGCCTTCAATCAATCAGGCCCCCTCACCCCAGCCCCGAGTATGTTGCATTGGCAACACCGGCACCCCGAAGCGTTGCCGGCGACTTTTTCGCTCCCTCTCCCTCATCATGGGCCTCATGTGCACCGCGTGGGGTGCATTGGTCGGATCGTCCACTTCGAGGATCATGAAAATGGCAACATCGTGCTCCACCTGAAGGGCGAGCAACGATTCACGTTGATTGGTTTTCATACTCCTCAGCCTTCCGATGCGCGGCCGCCTGCAATGGCCACCGAGGATAACCCATCGAATTACGTGAAGCAGTGGGGTTTTCCGCAGGCAATCATCGATACCAATCAGTATGCCATCGACAATACCCC
>JAHZLG010000135.1 GCA_022599995.1 Alphaproteobacteria bacterium
GAGGTTTCGACGAAGAGGTGAAAAGAAAAAAGTTTCTGAAATGACTAGAGAAGAAAAAATAGAGTATAAAAAGCAAAGAGAAGCTGAAAGAGCAAAAATTAGAAAACAAAGGGAGTTTGAACGGTGAAACGACACATGTCGTCTTGACGAGATACAGTCGTTATCCCTACCATACTATACGCGGGTGGTGTTACGACACCCCGTTACGTTCAACGGAGCCAGGTAAACCACACCGGATACCCTCGCGCAGACTGCGCGGCATCACACCTTCTTTTCCCGATAAGCAAGCCCGCCATGCGCCACATGGAGCCACAACCCTCTGGCAATTTCTCTTCTGACTCCCCGATAAAGGGGTTTCTGCTGCCAAATCCGGATGGGGTGCGGTGCCTTACCGTCGTTCTCGTCGAGAATTTCTCACTCATCGCCTTCTCCTCGATGATTGAGGCGTTGCGCTTGGCCAACATGATTGCTGAGAAAGAACTCTATCAATGGAGCTTGCTCTCCGCGACGGGCGAAGATGTCACCTCATCCTGCGGGGTGAGACTGCAGGTTAATGCCTCGATTCATGACTGCTTTCACCCACGCAACATAGTCGTCGTCAGTGGAATCGAAGTGCACAAAGCAGCCTCGCGCAACCTGCTGGAATGGCTGCAGCGCAATGCCAAAAGCACCACGGTGGTCGGAGGAGTCTGTACCGCCACCTACTTGCTGGCCCGCGCCGGCCTGCTCGATGACTTTAAGTGCACAATCCACTGGGCTAATTACGACGGATTCATCGAAGAGTTCGGCACCATCGACGTGCGCTCCGAGCTGTTCGAGATCGATCGCAACCGCTTCACCTGCGCTGGGGGCATGGCAGCAGCCGACATGATGCTGGAAGAAATTCACGGCAGCCAAAGCATCGAGCTTACCCATCGGGTCTGCGAGCAATTCATGCTCGAGCGCATCCGAAGTGGCAGCGACGCCCAGCGAGTGCCCCTGCAAAACCGCATGCGGCTCACGCATCCCAAATTGCTGAAGGCGATTGCCATCATGGAAAAAAACACCGAAGAGGTGCTGATGCGCGACGAATTAGCATGGCAAATCGGGGTGTCGCGACGACAGCTCGAACGGCTGTTCAAGCGGTATCTGAACGTGAGTCCGGGACGGTATTACCTGAAGATCCGCCTGTTGCGTGCCAAACACCTGCTCACGCAAACATCGATTCCTATTACCCAAGTGGCTTTTGCCTGTGGATTTACCTCGTCGTCGCATTTCTCCAAGTGCTATCGCGATATGTTTGGACACACCCCGCGAATAGAACGCAACAATCGCTAGGGGGACAAGGTCACCCCTTGGATGCTAGCACCCGATCTAGTATCCAATCGAGCATACGGTGTTAGCATCGTCGGTTCCAAAGTGGCACTCCCGTTGCCGAGGTCGCACCATAGCCACCAAGGTCGTAGAAGGCGGGTATCCCTGCCATCACATTTGAGGGTTCTCGCCTTGACTAAGAGAAGGGGCGTATTCGCACTGCATTCAGAAATATATCCAGAAACACACCCGGTACTGCTCTTTGCCGGCGCGCGCGTTCCTTGCGTGCCCGTCCCCATCCTCTTGACCCTAATCTATGACCGTACTACCTGATCCGCCGCCTGATACACCGCAGGGAGATTCATACGACCGGTTCATGAGGGACTATCAGAGCCTTCAGAGGTGCAGAGCAATCGAACACCGGAAAAATCGCCCGTCAGCCTATCAGTATCTTGCGGTTCTTGCGATTGCCAAGATTGCCTCGTTGTTTGCGCGCCGCCCGCGCGCGACAAAATCAGGGCAACAACCTGCAGGAGCCCTGATGATCGAGGATATTGGGACACTCGGCGACCTTGTTGTCAACCTGCCTTACTATCACTGGATACAGCAGTCGCACGCTGCCAGCGACAACAAGCTCACCATTGTTCGGTTCATCAGTGTTTCCGACAAGAACCGACTGTTTCAAAAGCTGCTAAAATACGGCGTCTTGCAGGGAAACATCCCCCTGTTACGCAAGAAATATCGTTGCTGGCGCGTGGAGAGCGATCACGCCTTCTTGCAGGCCAACGGTCTCGATGTCGTCCATATCGACAAACACCTGTTTCACAATGTGTTGCTCTATAGGCTGCTGACCATCGCGATGCTACGGCGGCTCAATGCACGGGCATTATATGAAAACCGACGCGCAACCCCTCTGGTGCGGCTCACCATGGCGTGCGGCGGCGTTGCGGCGGCTATCCACCTTGGGACGGGCACAGAAGATCCACCGTTCACCCGGCAGAACTGGTTGCGGTTTCTGTTGCGCACCCCCTATCAGGCGGAAAGCTTTCGCCGCCGCTTCGCCGACAAATTTATCACAACCTTCGGCAAGGCGGTCACCATCCACCCCCTCGTGGTGGATAAGCAAGCATGGCACTATGCTGGGTCGATTCAAGACCCAACCATTCAAGGGAATCATTACCTTGAATCGAACCATGCGCTGGTCGAGCGCGTCGTGCCCGATATGCCGCAATCACTGCAGTTTCGCGCCCACTTGCCCTATACACCGCTTGTTGCCAATCTCACGGCAGGGCGACCGGTGATATTGGTCTCGATCGGGGCGGGGTCGGTAGAGCGCAATTTAGCGATGGACAACTGGCGCGCCCTGATCAGACACCTTACCGACGAGCACGATGTGATGGTCGCCAGCCTGCCAAACCGCTTTGGCGAGCTGATGCAACAAATGGGGGTATTACCAAACCACGCGCTCAAGCGATTAGCTATATGTCCTCCTGTGAACAACTACGGGGTGTTTGGGCATTATCTCAGTGCGGCCCGGCTGGTTGTCTGCGAGGACACCGGCACAGCCCACCTTGCCTTGATGGTGGGTGCCCCCTGTGTGGTGGTTGGTCCGTATCAGACACCGAAGTCCTTCTTGCCCTACCCCGACGAGGTCATGGCTCCTCCCCAGCAGCAAATTGTCTACCTGTCCGACGAAGAGATGCAGCTGCCAAACCCGGCTACTATCCAACAAAAAGTACTGCCGCGTGTCTTGGAGGCCCTTGCCGCCAATGAGTCTTCCTCGGCCAACTCTCCCACCCCTCCCACCTCTTCCACCCCTCCCACCCCTCACAGCGAAGCCCTGACCAGCGAAACCCTTGCCAACGCAACAACCCCATAAAATACACTATCAGAGGCGAAAATCTGCTAAGCGAGCCCCCGCAACCGAGACATAGTGCGGGTCGATGTCGCACCCGCCAAACTTTCGCTGATGCTGCGCGGCAGCCAACAAAGTGGTGCCGCTCCCGCAGAAGGGGTCGATAACCAAGTCGCCCTCGTTGCTGTGGGTGCAGACCAAATCCTCGAACAAACGTAACGGCTTCTGCGTCGGATGCAACCGCTTGGGACGGCCACGCGGGATGGGGTAATCATACACCCCATTATGATAGGTGGCATTGAACGTAGGACGTCCGACCTTCACCCCCACGACCGCCACCTCACGGCTGTTCGACAAATAGGTCGCCCGCTGGTTGAGCGGCACCGGATTCGACTTCTGCCAAATCACAAGGCGCAACATGGCAAAGCCTGCTTTCGTCAGCGCAGAGTGAAGATCAGTGATCTTCCAGAAATCATACCAAACAATCACCGTGCCGCCGCGTCGCAAAGCACGGTAACCCAATGTGGCAAGGCGGGGCAGGTCAATCGGTTCGTGATCCCACTTCCCAAAATCCATCGACACCGCGAAACGAGGCTCTCCCTTCTTGTAGGAGGAGAACCCCGTGTCGCGGCTGATGGCATAGGGCGGGTCGGTCAACAACAGATCAACCGAGCCCGCCTCCAATTCGGCAAGGTAGGTTTGATAGTCGGCAACAATGGGTTGCGGCGGCACCGATGCCCGGCCATCAATCAGCAGGTCACCCATCGTGCAAATCTGCAGAGAAACCGGTGCCGCCGTTCAACCCCTGCGACCCCAGCGACCTCACCAAGCCTTGTGCGCCAATCAGTTAAAGATGTTGGATTCTTCAAGGACAATCTTACAAGAGTAGCTGCCGCCCGATTCATCGCAGTGGTAAACAACCGTTTTGACATCGCCCTCTTTGAGGTCAGAATCTTTTTCATCCTCACCCTTGTCGCGCACCTTCAGAACGCTGATATAAACACTGCCATCATCCGCTTGGGTCACGCTCGATGCGCCGGCTCCGAGGTCGAAGCTCCCTGTGTTGCCGACGGCACAGCTTGACAAGAAGAGCAAAGCAACGCCAGAAAGAAAGAATTTTTGC
>JAHZLG010000136.1 GCA_022599995.1 Alphaproteobacteria bacterium
AAGGTGCTTGGGGTGATCAGCAAGGGAGCAGCCCAGTCGTGGCAAATGGAAAATCGCGGCACGACGATGAACCAAGGGAAATTTGACTTTGGTTTTGCCGTCGAGTGGATGCGCAAAGACCTAGGCATCTGTCTTGATACCGCCCGCGACATAGGAGCAAGCATTCCCGTTGCGGCACTTGTCGACCAGTTCTACGCAGACCTGACGCGGGCGGGCGATACACGGCTGGACACCTCATCGTTGATAAAACGGCTGTAATCGCAACACGGCTTTTTCGTGCGTCCCCGGTGGCGTATCAAGGTGATTCCCCTGCACTAGGTAATGTGTCCGCGTGCCTCCCTTGAAAGCACCCTCCCCTTTCCCCACCCCTCCCACCCCTTTCCCTTCCCTCTCGCCGTTGTAGCGGGGGGCGAAAGGGGAGGAAGGTGGGAGGGGTTGGAGGGGGTGGAGGGGGTGGAGGGGTTGCGTTGCCCGCTTCGTCGCTATTGCGTCATCTTTTTGTTTGTCCTTGTCCAACCGTTTTCATCTGGTTGGCTTCTTTTTGTTTGCTCTTCATCGTGGATGTGTTTTTATGCTCCAATCACTTAGTAAATTTGCGGCTGGCATCATCGGCGGTATTTTGTTCCTCGTGCTTATTGCTAGCTTCGCCCTGTGGGGTCTCGGCGACGTGTTGCGGGTTGAAGGCGGAGGAACCGTTGTCGCCACGGTTAGCAAACAGGAAATCACCGCGGAAGACGTCGAGCGCGCCCTGATTGCCAACAACGGTGACACTGACTTGTCCCCGGAGCTGAGAGGCATCTTTGCCTCGTTCATCTTGCAAGGTTTGGTAAGCGAGGCGTTGATGGCCGAGCATGCCCGCAGTGCCGGAGTCGAATTGACGCCACAAGACGCGCCGCGTTTGGTCTTCTCTCTGTTTCAAACCCCCGAGGGAACCTTCGATGAGGCGGCCTTTTCCTCGTTTCTGCTGAACAACCAATCCACTGCCGAGGCGTATTACACGCAGGTGGCGGAACTTCTTACCGCAAGCACCCTGAGCACAGCATTGGCACCCCCGCCTGCGGCAAACGGACAAGCCGTCCAACGCCAAACCGACTACAAAGCCCAACTGATAACAGGCTATGCCCAGAGGGCGTTTGTAGACCGTACCTTGCCCCTGCCGGCGGCGACAACTGCGGCACTCGAAGCGCACCTCCAAGAAAACCAACAACGCTTCACCGTGCCTGAGTTGCGTACGGGACGCTTTTTCATCATTGACCGTGCCGACATTGCCGCATCGATTGTCGTGCCTGATGACTCCGTGAATGCCTACTTTCAAGACAATGCAAGCCGCTACAATATTCCCGAACGACGCGAGTGGCGACAACTGTTTGCCGCCGCCGAACAGGAGGTTGCCCTCCAGATCGATGATGAGGAAGCCTATACCTCCTTTGGTCTGCTCGAACGCCGCGACATTCTTGATGACGCCCTCGCAGGGGCGGTTTTCGACCAGCTCGATCCGGGGCAATCCCAGACCATCCAGGGCGATCTGGGATGGTATCATATTGCCCTGCTCCGGGTGGAGCCGGCGTCCGTTCCCACCATCGATGACGTGCGCGACCAGATCACCACCCAGCTTGCCGAGGAAATGGCCACCACCCTGTTCAACGAAGTGGTGCAGGTCATGGAAGAAAATGTGCTGATCAATGCCACGCTCGATGATGTCTTTGCCCAAGCCCTTGCGGGCGTGCCCGAACTTAGTGCCTTGGATGCGGCAGGTGACCGCCGCGTGGCAATTGCCCGCTTCGATCAAATCCGTGCTGACGGCCTCTCTGCTGAATCCCTGCCAGCCATCGAATTGTCGGAGGAGCTCCGCCGTTCCATCTTCGCCATCGATGAAGGGCTTCAATCCGAGCTTGTCGAAGAAGGCGACACGGTTGCCGCATTCACCGTCGATCGGGTGTCACCGCCTGCCCTTCCCCCGCTCGATGCCATCGCGCCTCTCGTCCGTGCCCACCATGCGGAACAACGCTATCGTGAGGCTACCTATCAAGCCCTTGCTAGCCGTCCCGTGCCCGCGACGGCCGACCCTGCTCTAGGCGACCCGATCACCCTTCAAGCCACGCCTCTCCCCAGCGTGCAGCCCGGAGGGGCCGTCAATGTTCCCAGCGAAGTGCAGCAATTCTTTGTTGCCAATGGCGACGGGGCTGCCGTCATCCGAACCGCCGATGATGAGACATGGATTGTGTCCTTGGCCAGCAAGACGACCGCGAGCGATCCCGTTTTGATCGACTCGATCGTCAATACCGAGTCGGCGGCTCTGCAACAGGCGGTAACCAGTGAATGGGTGCGCGTCTTGGAAACGGCCGCCCGCGCCGAGCACGATGTCGAGGTCGACCAAGACGCCCTCTCCCAGTATTTCAGTGGCGAAAGCGATGTTGCCTCCCATTGATGTGACCACACTGTTGATAGCGGTTACCCCAGTGATGGTGCTCATCCCGTTGCTAGTGCTCACCCCAGTGATGGTGCTCACCTCATTCTATGAGAGCGGAAACCATGCCACCGAGCAATAATCTCCCCGAGCCGAGTGACGGGTTTCACGTCTTCCTGCCCGGTCGAGTCATGGCAGTACGGCGATTTAGTGCCGATTCCGATACACCGGTCTCGCTGTATAGCCGACTGACCAAAGAGACGTCCCACTCGTTCTTGCTCGAAAGCATTGAAGGGGGGCAGTCGCGGGCGCGCTACAGCGTGTTCGGTGCCGACCCCGACATTGTCTGGCAGTGCGTCCAAGGGGTGGCGCGGCGCAATGATAATTACCATCGCAATCCCAGTGATTTTGTGGCTTGCCCTCTGCACGATCCGATTGCCAGCCTGAAGCAACTGATCGCGACGACTGAAATTCCGTGTCCGGCAGTGACAACTCCAATGAGCACTGATGGGAACCCTGCGCAAGAAACAACAGCAAATCCCGGCATGGATGGATCACATCCCTACCAAGAAGCATGGAAAACATTGACAGCCCTGCCGCCGATGTTGGGCAGCCTCTTCGGCTACCTCGGCTATGAGATGATCGGCGTTGTTGAGACACTTCCGCCCCCGAAGCCCCACGGCCTTGGATTGCCGGACTCACTGATGTTGCGTCCCCAATTTATCGGGGTGGTCGATCACGTCGAGAACGTCCTCATTCTGAGCTTTGTCCAAGCCCACGAGGTCGACTCTGCGCCCCCCGGTAACCCTGCCGAGCACGATCCTCGCGCGATTCCAGGGATCGAAGCAACCATGCGACAGACCGATCAGGCCCTGGCCACCTATGTGGAACGGCTGATGGGGCCCGTCGAAATCATTCGGTCGTGTCATACTCCTCCGGCGTCGGATTTCCACCCGGCCCCTCATGACAAAAATGTGATGCCGGCGCCCTCTGCCTCCTCAGCGTCCCCTGCCCCACCCCGCGGCTATGACAATTTTGTTGCGCGCACCAAGGCATATTCCAACACCTCGCAGGCCGAGTATGTGGACATGGTGCAGCGGGCAAAGGAATATATCCTCTCGGGTGATGCGTTCCAGATTGTTGTCGGACAACGCTTCACCACGCCTCTTGCCCTCTCTCCTCTCACCTATTATCGGAGCTTGCGGCGGCTCAACCCTGCGCCATATCTCTTTTTGTTCGATTTTGGCGAATTCGCCCTCGCAGGGGCCTCCCCCGAGGTTCTGGTACGGGTCAACAAAGGTGAGATCACCGTGCGCCCGCTTGCCGGCACGCGCCCGCGCGGCCAATCGCTCGAAGAAGATCAGTTACTTCAAACCAATTTGCTTGCCGACGAAAAAGAACGCGCCGAGCACCTGATGCTGATTGACCTCGCACGCAACGACGTCGGGAAGGTGGCGCGCCCGGGAACGGTCAAAGTGACCGAGCTGTTCGGTCTTGAATTTTATCGTCGTGTGATGCATATAGTCTCTCACGTCACAGGGCAGTTACGCGATCCTCACGACACCTCGACGCATTGCTTTCGGGATTTCCGGCTGGCACTGTGTCTGGTGCTCCCAAGATCAGGGCGATGGAAATCATCCACGAACTGGAAAAAGACCCAAGGGGAGCATATGCCGGCGGCATCTGCTACTTCACCCCCACCGGCGACATGGATAGCTGTATCGCCCTTCGAACGGCAGTATTGAAAGAAGGGCACCTGTTTGTGCAAGCCGCCGCGGGGGTCGTTGCAGATTCGATCCCCGAAGCCGAATACGAAGAGTGCATCCACAAATCCCATGCACTGTTCGATGCCGCAAAAGAGGCCATTCGT
>JAHZLG010000137.1 GCA_022599995.1 Alphaproteobacteria bacterium
CGGTATTTACAATATCGTCTCTCGAGGCGTTATTGCCGCCGTAGAGCTCAAAGATATCGTCTAGATGATCCCCGTCAAACACCAATTTCCATTTCACTGTATTCCCGGCAACGGAAAAAGCATCGCTGACATCAAGATCGACCGACCCTATTTGCGCTCCACGAGCATCTTCAACCTGTCCCCAACTGTATATATCAAGGTTGACGTCATCTTCTTGCGTGGAGTCGAGTGTGGCGACAACATCAATGTACACAGCACCCTCGAAGACAGCCCTACTTGTGTGCCCATGCGAACTTTGTGCTGTGAAATGGTTGAAAAACCGGGCGGGATCTTCTTCCGGAACAATCGGAAGCGGAGGAATCTCCCACCCAGGATCAATCGGAAAAATCGGAAGCGGAGTAATCTCAATCGGAAACGGCAACGTAATAGGGCCACCAATCGGAGGCAGCGATTGAAACCTCCCCTCTAATTCAACTGAGAAAAAGACATTCTCGCCGCTAAGGGTAGAGGCTTTCAAAAACCACGTATCTATCCCTTCGACACCATTCCCGAACAGGTGAATGACATGATCAGCACCCGAGCCAGTGGCGAAATATGAATTTTCGTATCCTTCCATGCGCGTAACCCGCAGCGTCTCGAAGTCTACCGTGGAGAGATCGATACCGGCAACCTCAGCAGCCTCCTTAACGAGCGCGCTAGGACTGAAGCTTTTCTTCGTCCCTATCGCCAAGCTGCCAAGATCGATAACGCCACCTTCTCCGATGCGGCCGCCTTCGTTGGTCGAAGGCTCGACCTCGAGCTGGATCAGTCGGGTCAGGTCGTGCACCCCATCCGACGCCACATAGCGCACGGTCAGCCCCGAGGCACCGCCCGCGTAACTGCCCGAAAGCACCTGCGTCGCGGCGTCAAAGTGAATGTCGCCGTTCGCATCAAGGTCTTGCACCGCATAGGTGATAGCCTCTTCATCGATCGCCGCCGCCAGTTGAATACTGAATTGCTCGCCGCGCGTGATTGTCCAGCCGGTTTCGGGATTCTCCCAGACCGGCACGGCATTCACGTAGGCATCCACCGTCGCATGAAGCTCTACCCCATCGACCGTTTTTCCTTCGAAGACAAATTCCTGCCGCCCGCCCGGTGCCAAATTGGTTATGTGCAGGGTGCTCCCCACCAGGTGAAGCCCCTCGACATCCGAGACCAGATGCAATTCCTCAATGGACATGGCGGCATCAAAAATATCGCCCACCTCGAAGGTGGTGCCTGCAATCAGGGTCCCCGCGTCGACATACTCGACATCCCGGTGATAGCGGAACCCAATCTCATAGCTTGAGAAGTTCGCCCCAGCAATGTGTGCCCACAAGTCGCCATCCTTGCCGACATCGATCACAAAGCTGTTTGCGTTGTAGGTCTCAAGATCGACCACGTAGTGCGGAATGACTGGCGAGGTGCCCGAGATGCGGCTAGGGCCCGTTTGCTCGGTCAGCACCGAGCCGAACAAGGTCAGATAATGCGCATCATAGGCGAAGCTCTGAATGTCGGCGACCATGATCTCGACCACGTCGCCCTCATCCAGGTCGGCATCCAAGCGGTAGAAGTCGCCTGAGATGGCTTCGATGCGGAAGTTGCCGCCGCCATTTTCCCCATAAATTTCGGCGTAGCGCGCCTTCCCTTCGATGTCAAAGGCATTGTCCTGCGGGGCCTCGGGGACAGAATAACCCAAGGTGGTATCGTAGTGATAGACGGGATAGGCTTCTTCGCTAATGTAGCCTGTTGTGGATGCGCCGTGCTCCAGATTGCGGTTGTCTTGATAGGTCTCTTCGGTGATCGCGGCAGTGTCGCCCAACCGCTGGACAAGCACTTCGTAATGTTGCCCGGGCATGTCCGATGGCAGAAACAGCCACGGCCCGGGGACGGGCTCCGGCCACGTAACGAAGATGGGATCGTACGGCCACGGATCGATGACGGGATCGATAACGAACGACGTAGAAGGCGTGAATTCTGATTCATACCCATCAACATAGGCATAACTCGAACCATCGTCCGCATAGGAGGACGTATGTCCTTGGCCAAACGTTACCGTTGAGTAGGTCTCGGCAGTGCCACGTTCCAAGGCATCATCGATTGTGAAAGGAAAATTGAAATCCTCATCCACACCCGACCACTCACTGCCATCGACGGTGGGTATAAAAGGCGTATCGTCAAAATGGGACCCGAAGACGTCGTAATAATAGGGGACTTGGCTGCGCATCGACAGGGAGTAGTCGCCATCGGCCGTCACCTGAATATCAATAAAGACACCATGTTTGCCAGAGCTGCCCCAAATGTCGGTGGGCTCGTTGGTCTCGGTATAGAACCAATCCCCTCCTTGCGACTCCACCCCATCGCCTGCAACCGAGAGGCTTTCGGGAGTCCAATCGCGCCACCCGCTCACAAAGCATTCGACAAAATTAATGTCTGCCGTCGAGATTCCGCCGTAAGAGTATGACGGGCCAGTATCCACCAGATACGAGTAGCTATCGATCTCACCCGGGGACAAGAAAATACGGTATGCGCCTTGCTCGAGCGTCATATCCCACGTTTCTTCTTGAACGCCCTCCTGGATATACCCCTCCATGACAGCCCCTTCGACAATCAAATTCTTCGAGGCTTCATCGGCGACAGGGCGGTTATGCCAATCTTTTCCCGTGGGGTCGTAGACGACCAAGTCGGGGTTATGATCTGCATCTTCATCGTCGTCATCACGATCATCGTCGTCATGATCATCGTCGTCGTCATCGCGATCATCGTCCAGCACCGTCCCGCTTGGACCATCATTTCGATCAGCCGGTTGACCTATGCTGTCAGGATTTTCGGTCGCCACAGCGTGTTGTTGCTGCACCATCAGATGAAAATACAGTGTTTCTCCACTGTAGGTCGTGGCTTCGAACAACCAGTCGTGCGCGCCGGTTTCGGCTTGGGTGTACACTGTATCGTTCGCTAAAGCGACGAACGTGCCACGGGGGGCGTGGGCGACCGAAAGGGTGGACTGATTCACGTCGGACAGATCTACATTCGATGTCTCCGCTACCTGCAACAGCAGTTGAGATAGGTCGAATTCTTCTGCCGAGCCTATGCTCACCATCCCTAGGTCGACCGCTTGCTCTTGCAGCTCGTCAAATTGATCGTCCGAAAGGAAAGCGACGTTCTGCAATTGCCGTGGCTCTCGAGTGTCGATCGGGGGGGGCGTGCCACCGCCGCCGCCGCCAGCAATACCGACTGATGGCACGCTAGTATGGGTAGTTACCGCATTGTCGCTACAAGCGGCGAGTGCCACCAGCGCGGTAAACCAGCCCATGCTGGCAGGATTAACGGGTTTGTTGCGAATGACCCGCTTGGTCACTTTCGCGGCTTTGTTCGGGTTGATACTAACCAGGGAGATTTTTGCCATTTGTGTTACCTTCAACAGGGGCAGGTCGCAGTAATTCTTAGGATGGTGCAGATTAATTGCTCCACCATTGATGGCGATATTATAACATAATGTTGTTCTTTTTCAAGAAACAGACGCTCATCCTCCGCCTGCGGGAAAACGGCAACCCACCTATTATTTTGGGCTTTCTGGGAATTGGTTTTGCTTCATCACAGGAAATTGATAGCGGACAAGAGGCCGGCCTTCCTTTGCTTCTTTCGCTTCCTTCAAGTGGTTACGCGCCAATATCCTTGCGCCAGCGAAAGCTCTCGGGTTGGAGGTTCATAGTAGCCAATTCGTGATATGCCCTGTCGCGCGCCTCGTCCAATGACTTGCCTTCCGCCGTGAGGGAGAAAATCCGTCCGCCGTGGGCAAGCAGGACGCCGTCTCTCACGACTGTCCCCGCGTGGTGGATGACGCAGTGAGCCGATCTGCTGTCAAGGGCGGGCAGGGGCACGCCATCGAGCCCCGCTTGGGGGTAGCTCTTTGCCGCGACCACGATCGTGACGACGACCGTGTCATTGCCCAAAGAGTCAGCGTTCGCAGGGTCATTGCTGAGCGAATTCCATAATTGCGGCTTGCGCATGCCCCCCTGCCCTCCTGTACTCGCCTTCACAAGGTCGTGATGGGCATGCCGGGCACTCCATTGCATGGCCTTCAGCAAAAAGTCGTGATAGCTTGCAGACGGCATATTTCGGCGAAGTCGCGCCAGGATGGTCTGGCACTCGGGGTCGCCGAAGCGGACATTGAATTCCAGCACACGCATCGAAGCGATGGGATCGTCCTCCTCGACCATCAACCCCACAAACAACACCCCGTGAAAGGGGGTGCCGCGGGCACGCATCGTGGCGAGCAATGGCTTCACGACCCGCTCGCCAATGGCGGACTCGACATCCGGCCCTACCCCGGGCACAGGCGAGAACGCGCCCATCCCGCCGGTGTTCGGCCCGCGGTCGCCGTCGAGGGCGCGCTTGTGGTCGCGGGCACAGCCAAGTGGGATGAAATCCTCGCCGGCACAGATGGCGAAATAGGAAATCTCCTTGCCAAAAAGCCGCTCTTCCACCACGACCTTCTGCCCTGCCGCGCCAAAGGCGTTGTTATCGAGGCAATCGGCAAGAGCATCATAGGCGTGTTGGGGAGTATCACAGACCACGACCCCCTTCCCGGCCGCAAGCCCATCGGCTTTCACCACTGCCTTGATGCCTTCTTGCTGCCACGCGTCGACAACCGCCTGTCCTTGGACGGCCGTGGTCACTTCCTCCCAGCGCGGTTGTGGGATATTGGCGGCATCCATCACCGCCCGGGCAAAACCCTTCGACCCCTCGAGCTGCGCCGCGGCTTGCGAGGGGCCAAACACCTCGACCCCTTCCCTCCTCAGCGCATCGGACACCCCCTCGACCAACGGTTGCTCGGGGCCGATCACCACCAAATCGATCGAGTGCGCCCGAACGATCTGCATAATAGTCGCAGGGTCGGTCTTCTTGCTGGCAAGCAGGCTTGCCGGCACCAAGGGATGCACAGGGAGCGGCGGCGTGCCACCATTGCCCGGATAACAGTACGTCGTGCAGGAAAACACCTTGGGTGCGAATAGCATCTCGGATGTGAAGTCGGAACTGGCCTCTTCATCCGCAAGGCGGGCGCAAATCGCATGCTCGCGCGCCCCACTGCCAATCACCAGCACGGTCACCGGTTTCTTTTCGTCGTTCATCCGCCTTTTCCTCGGTTCGATTGATCCCTTCCCCACCTCTCCCCTTCCCCACCTCTCCCCTTCCCCACCTCTCCCCTTCCCATTACCCCTCTTCCTCTCACGCCCCCAGCCTCGTCCCTCTCGCTTCGTGGGATCAGATGCAGGTATTGGGGTGTTGCTCGTGGATCGCCTCGATGGCTTTCAAGAGATCGTCACGCAAGGTCACATCAACAGCCGCGATGTTCGTTTTCAGCTGGGGCATTTTTGTCGCCCCGATGATGCTCGAGGTGAGAAAATCCTGTTGCAACGTAAAGGCAATCGCCAAGTGGGCCGGCTCGATCCCGTGCTGGTGCGCAAGATCAACATATTTGTGAATGGCGGGTTGGGCAATCTCCCCCGAGTGTCGATCGAAGCGCGGCCCCCAAAGCTTCAACCGTGAGCCCTCGGGCAGTGCCCCGCCCAGATATTTCCCGGTCAGGGTGCCGCTGGCTAAGGGGGAGTAGGCCAACAACCCCGCCTCTTCGCGCAACGAGATTTCCGACATGCCGACCTCGTAGTGCCGGTTGACCAGGTGATAGATATTCTGCACGGCTTCGACACGCGGCAACCCGTGCTGGGCGGCAAGGTTCAAGAAGGTCATGAACCCCCACGGGGTTTCGTTCGACAACCCGATATGGCGTATCTTCCCTGCCTCGACGAGGGTTTGCAGGGCGTCGAGGGTCTCTCTAACCGGGACGGCGTCTTGTTCTCTGATGGCGGGGAAGCCGCGTCGCCCGAAGATGTTCACGGTGCGATCAGGCCAGTGTAATTGATAGAGATCAATGTAATCCGTTTGCAGGCGTTTCAGGGATTCATCGCAGGCCCGGATGATATGGGCTTTGTTCAACCTCACCTCTTTGCCAACATCGGGGCGGGCATAGGGAAAGCCTTGCGTGCGTCCTAAGACCTTGGTCGCCACGATCACCTTGTCGCGATTCTTGCGTGCCTGCATCCAGTTGCCTACCATCTTCTCGGACAACCCATAGGTCGCCTCGGTCGGCGGGATCGAGTACATCTCGGCCGTGTCGAGGAAATTCACCCCGTGATCCCACGCATAGTCGAGCTGCTCGAAGGCCTCCTGCTCAGAATTCTGTTGCCCATAGGTCATGGTGCCCATGCAGATGGTCGAGACGTCGATGGCGGTTTTTCCGAGTTTGCGGTATTTCACAGGGGCACTTCCTTGCTGGACATGATGGTC
>JAHZLG010000138.1 GCA_022599995.1 Alphaproteobacteria bacterium
CAGACTTTGTTGAACAAGTGGTAACGCGTGGGGTGAAGGTCAAAGTTTTGCAAGCGGGTGTGTGCAGCTGTAAACACCGGATTCCACAAAGGTTGCGTGATAACAGCCGAGTCTTGCAACACTTGCTCGACCTTCTGCATTTTGGCAATCCGCTTCTGCACATTGACTGTGGCTTCAGCTTCATCAAGTGCCAAATCAAATTCCGAGCTGGCAAGCGCCGTTTCGTTCCAAGGAACACCTGTCCGATAGCCCAAGCTAAGCACCATCGTACCAAGCGGACGATGCACCCACTGGGTAATACCGTAGGGAGTTTTGTCCCAGATTTCCCAGAATTTGGAAGCAGGAAGAATGTTGATGCTCAAGCGGATACCAGCGGGTTCACACTGTTGCTTGAAAATCTCAGCGATCTTTTGTTGCGTCGGACCGTCCGTGTTACCGCAGTCAACTGTAACATCGATGCCGTCGGGATAACCCGCTTGGGCAAGCAATTTCTTGGCTTCTTCAATGTTGCGTTGCAATTTGGGCAGAGCATAGTAGTCAGGATGGACCGGAGCCACGTGATGGTGCTCGCCGGGCGTGCTATCTTGACCGTAAATCTGTGTCGGATAGACAGCAGGATCACAGCACAGTTGCAGAGCACGACGCACTTCCCACTTATCGAAGGGCGCTTCGGTAATACGCGCACGAATCACAGGGGTGGTGCCAGTTGTTTTCTGGAACAGGTTAATGTTGGGAATTTCACTCGCAGCACCAAGGTTATCCACATCAAGATTGTACACTGTGTCCACTTGATCCGAGGACAGAGCTTGCAGCGCTGCGGCAGTCGCCGACCCATGATCATAGTACTCAATGGAATCAAGATAAGGATCGTCGCCCCAGTATTTGCCGTCACGACGGACAAGGGTGGCTTTCTCGCCGATGGCAAAGTCGCTCAGTGTGTAAGCTCCTGTGCCGATACGCTCTTTGCTGATATCGCCGTTGAACCCGCGATGCACAATGGCAGTCGGGTAGTTAAACAGGCTTTCAGGAATGGCCAAAGACGCGGTGGCGAGATGCAGGCGCACCGTGTAACGGTTTACCCGTTCGATGGCCCCGGGGGTTCCTTGCACAACGCCGTCCACATTGCTCGTCAGTTGCTTGAACAGTCCGAGGTTCGACGAACCAACTTCGGGGTCAAGCCAACGATTGAAGTTGGCAACAACGTCGTCGGCGTCAAAAGTATCGCCGTTCGACCACTTCACCCCACGACGGATGGAAAGTGTCCATGTCTTGAGGTCGCGAGATGCACGCCACTTCCGGCACAGCGAGGGGCGAGTCACATTATCCGCACCCGTTTCGGTGAGGTATTCCACCATGTGACGTGACACATTGGAACGCTCGACCCACGAGAATGTTGCGGGGTCGGTCATTTCTTGGACAACCATCGAGCAACGCAAGGTGCCACCACGACGGGCATTTTGCGCTTTGGCCAAACGCAAGCTGGGTTTCACACCCAGGATTTGATCGCTCATAGCATAGGCCGCGCCGGCACTCACACCGAGCAACGAAAGGCTTCGGACGAATTCACGACGATCGCATGTGCCCTTTTGGAGCTGATCCTTCATTTCGCCCACACCAGGGTGAACGAACTGATCTTTTTCGTGCTCCATTGCAGCACCGGTGTTGACATTTGGTTTATTTACCATGGGACGTCTTCCTCTTGAAGAATTGTTATTGCAGGGTATTGGGGTGTTGGGGTGTTGGGTGTTGGGCCGATACAGGAAAGGCGGGTGAGGGGTAAGCGATCATATGATCATGACTATCACATCACGGCGACAGGGTACTAATCACGCAACACTATTGCAAGCACAGCACTGTGGATATGCGGACGAATCTAGCACACCCAAACTGATAATGGCAACCCGTATAAGGCTGTTTTCCTCATGCCTGCTCCCTGCGGAATTACCGCCGGATTTGCACCCATGTTCCCATTGAGGGCTGGGGGATCAGGTCACGCCTCATTCCGTGACCTTGCTCCGTGACCTTGTTCCTTGCCCTTCAGGTGCCTGGTTTAGCCCCAAGCGCTGACCACCAAAACACCCGGCATGCGCGAGCAAAAACAGAGCATGGGCCAGGTGTGCCCGCTTGAAGCTTCGCCGTGCGGGTTTTATGGTGCCGTGCTATGAGTTCTTTTTTGACCCCCCCACGCTTTGTGCGTCTCCCTATTCTCGAGGCAGTGGCAACCAATCGCGCCGTGCGAATCATTGATCAAGATCGCGAGCGCGGTGGCGAGATCGAGTGCTTTGTCTTTGCCTACGGCACCGACGAGAATCGCATCGAGAAAATTTTTGCCCACATGGTCCCGTCGTTTTATCAAGGTGAGCCTCCGGCGATTCCCGGTCGGCTCGTCCCCGTTGGGCAGGGTTTCTTTTGGTTCTGGATTGATGGGGAAGACGTGCCGGGATTGATGCACACGACTCACACGATATCTGTTCCCCATGGGCTCTACGACCGTGGCTTGTTGCATCGAATCCTGCGGGAATCGGATGCAGTTCGCCCCGCAGATGCAAGCAACCGGCAAGCTCCCACCATCACCGAGCACCTTCGCAATCAAGCCGTCGGGGTCATGACCATCGCTGAAGGGGATGCCTCTCCTTTGGTCGAAACAAACGACGGGGACGCATAGGCGCCCTTGGCACAGGAACTCTTTGCCTGCATCGACTGCCTTCCACCTACACATAGATCGCAAGCCGCCTGCATCGACGGCTGTCTACTTGCCCGTATCGACTGCGTCAAAAGGAAAGAAATACAGACGGCTGTTGTTCCCCGCGACGATGAATTGATCGTTGATTGCATCGTGCACATACGTCTTAAGATCGGTTCCGAGTTGCACAAGGTTTGCAATTTCCCGCCCTGACGCCCGGTCCCAAATCAGAACAACATCGCTCTCGGCAACGCCAACGACATAGCGATCTGAGTAAGCAAAGCCCACCTTCACGAATATCTCGTCGTTGTATTTTGTCTCCCAGATAATACTCTGTTTGCGGGTGTCGTAGACGGAAATCCGTCCCGACCCGTCGGCCACCGCCAATATTCGTCCATCACGAATAAAGGCCAGGCTCAAGATACCAACGGCATCATCGGCAAGGGTAATGTTATCGATTTGCACCTCGTCATCTTGCCACGGAATCAGCAATAATTCTTGGTGGGCCCCACCGATGGCAAGGGTGCGCGAATCGGGGGAAAATGCCATGGTGAGAATCGGACGCTCAATCGGACGAAACACCTTCAATGCTTGTTGCGTCCGCAAATCCCAAATAATTACTCGTCCGATTTGATCGGCGGTCGCCGCATACCGATTCTCCCGGCTGACCGCCATGATATAGATTCGATGGCGATGAATCTGCGCACTCGCCGACGCGGCTTCGCGACTAAGCGTAAAGTCTGTTCTGTCATAAGAACTAAGGGTTTTCAGCACCCGCCCCGTGATCAAGGACGAGCGAATAAAGCTGCTGTCCCAACCCGCACTGAGAATTTCGGTGTTCATGTTGAGAATAGCAAAATTCGAGACCGACCCTCCGTGGGGCCGGAGAACGCGAATAACCTTGCTGTCGCTCTGTTGGAACACAATAATTTGCCCCAGACTGTTGGCGATAACAACGCGCTCGGCACTATCAGTTAGCTGGATGTCAGTGATGGGGTAACGCGAGACAAAAATTTCTTCCTCGGCAAAAATACGCTTGGCATCGGGGTTGAATTTCACATCGTCAAATTGCCCCCACGCGGGGGCTGCGACCAACAGGCAAAGACAACTCCACCAGAAACAGCCCAGCATGGTCACAAGAGCCATGCGAGGAATAGGGCGGAGGTCACGGTGCCGCGCACTGTGTGCGCTGGCGTGTGCGTTGGCGTGCTCGGTGCTGTGTGCGCTGCCGTGTGCGCTGGCGTACTCGGTGCCGTGTATGTGGCTAGTGCTTGCCATGGTATGTCTTATCCGTGGGCAAGAAAGTAATTTGCCACCTGCGCACAATTGCCCCCCAAACACCATCGGGAAGAACAACCCGCAACAGAACAGCCAACGATCCAAACAGTGCCAAATGCCACAGCGGATCGAGCGTGCCCAACCCCGCCAGCATCACAAAGAGTATCATTGCACCAACCAAAGGACCTTCGAGCGTGCGATGCCCTCCCACAAACACGATGGCCATGCTGTACACCGTCCATTCGAACAAGGAGAATCCACGCTCCAACAACGCGGCACCGTTCGCAAATGCTGCGAGGGAACCCGTCACAAGCACCTCGTGAAAAAGCCAGACCACCCCCGTCAAGCTGGTAACGCACCCGATCAGCGTGAAAACAAAGAGGCGATGAAAACGGGTTTGAATTCCATGCTGCGACGCTACCGCATCACCCTGGCGAATGACAGTCAACACCATGCCGGTGCGTCCGCGCAGCAGAAGCCACAGCCCGCCCAGAACCAACACTGCGAAACCCACCACGAACCCGTAACCAAGTACTTCGGGGGTAAAGTTTTCGAGCATCATCGCAACTGCCCCTGATAAGGTGGTGTCCGCCACCGCCACCCGAAGCAGGGAAGGAAGCGATTCATCCGGCAGAGTAAGCAGAGAAATCTCACCGCTGGCGATCAGCTGCTGGAAAAGCAGTCGGCACGCCTCGGCGAGCACCCAGCTGGTAACTGCGGCATGTCCGCGCGGAACACGCAACAAGCATAAGGCGAAAAAGAAAGCCACCAAGGCACCCAGTGCGGCGACTATCATCAGCACAAGCCACAAATCGAGTGCTGTCCCCCCCCACAGACCAAGCAGGGCAAACACACCGAATCCAAAGAAGGCGTGCTGTCCCAGCGAGAGAAATCCCAAATAGTGAAACAGAATGCGCCACAATTGCGCCATCACCATCAGCAATAGCACCCCCGCGAGCAACTTCATCACCTCCGCCGAGGCAACAAGGGGCAACGCAAGCAATGCCGCAACAACGGCAGGCCCAATCAAGAGGCGAAGTATCGAATTCAGCGTCAACATAAAGGACGAGCGCGAAACCAAGAGAGAAAATCAAGAGAGAAAATAATGCAACCTAGCCGGGGGCAAAGGGGAATGCTCCCTGAGACCGCCGCACCCACGCAACCGTTAACCGAGCGGAGCTAAGCCGTGAAAAATCGAAAGAAGAGTCGATCGAATCTTGCCAGCAACACGACAAGAAAGACAACATGCCCCGCAAGCATCTGCCACTCATACCCAAACTGTGCCCCGACCGATTGGCTAACGCCCATCACGATGCCACCCGCTAAGATACGCCACAACGACCGGTAGCCGCCGATGACCATCACCTCAAATCCAATGATGGCAAAAACAAAAACCGAAATAGCATCAATTCCCCCCGTGCTGATGTTGGCCACCGGCAAGAGCGAAAGCGACGAAGCAAAAAGAAAGAATGCCCCAATCCCCGCCAACACAAAGGACACGCCAATCGCGATCGACACCGTGTTGCGGACCGGAACACCAAGCAAGTGCGCGACCCTCGGCTCATCGGCGATCGCCCGCAACCGCAACCCAATTGGCAGGGTGAACAAGAATCGATTCATCACAATAACCATGATGATCGACACGATGAATCCGATAAGAGGCATCGCAGGGATGGTCAATGATTCTCCAATCGGGATTGAGTACGTTGCCCAAGCCCCCGTCGGCAACCCCGAGGGCGCCGATGGTGTGCGTGCCCGCAAAATGATTTCGCCCAACACCGCCACGCCGAAGCTTGCAAGCAACAAAGATCGCGACGACTGCACCCGATGAAAACAAAAATAATGCAGGCCAAAGCCAAGCCAAAACAGCACAACCAAGGCAAGAAGCAACGCCAGTAACACCGGGAAGTGCAAGAATTGCACTAAGCCCACGATGCCCAACGCACTGACAAGAACCACCAGACCATGCATAACCTGCACGTAACGCGACACGATCATCACCAGCACCATGCCAAGGGCAAGCATGGTGTAGAGGCCGCCGAGGAGAACGCCCTGAAAAAATGTGTCAATCCACTGAATCATCGGCGCACATCGCCTGCAATCAAAGACATTTTTTGCTGGTTTGCTCGCGATCTTGCGCGTGAGGTGAAGGGCATCATCAAAAAAAGCACCCGCCATTACAGGGCTTGAGAGAGGGGGTTATTGGTTTCCCGGTGGCGTCTCGGTGGTGGTGCGTGGCACACAGCACCTTGCGAAGCACACAGCACCTTGCGAAGCACACAGCACCTTGCGAAGCACACAGCACCTTGCGAAGCAC
>JAHZLG010000139.1 GCA_022599995.1 Alphaproteobacteria bacterium
ATCACCTTGATATTGTAGTTCTTCAATTGCCGTTCAAGAATCGACACGCGGTGCGAGACCCGATAGACGAAGGGCACAACAAAGCGGAGCCCGGGTTGCAGTGTTGTGGTGTATTGTCCGAAGCGTTCGACCACGAAGACCATCGACTGCGGCACGACCTTGATAGCCAGCAGGATTAAGAAGAAGGCCGACCCTAGAATAATAATGACGAGCAATGAGCCCAAGCCAATGGCGTCCATGATGGTGCTGTTTCTTTGTAATTTTGTTGGTTGTTGGTTGTTGGTTGTTATGGGGTCGACTAGCGCATCACCCATCACCCGGCGATCCAGCGCAACGATTTAGTAGACACGTGGTTTGGGCGGGATTGTCTCAATCTCATCGGACATTGGTTCGAGATGGACGGGACGATAGGCAATATCACTGTCGCCGTTCTCGGCGAGGGTGATCAGCGAATGAACCATCCAGTTGTCATCGTCGCGGTCGGGGAAGTCTTCGTGCAGGTGGGCGCCGCGTGACTCTTGTCGGTTTACTGCTGATCGCGCGGTCGTCAGGGCGGACACGATCAGGTTATCGTATTCCAGCGTCTCGACCAGATCGCTGTTCCAGACCATCGACCGATCGGTGATGCGGACATCATCGCGTGCCGCATAGAGGGCAGTTAATTTTTCATCCGCCTCAGCAAGTGATTTGCTTGTGCGGAACACCGCCACGTCGTTTTGCATCAGGCGTTGCATTTGCAGACGAAAATCTGCGGTTGCCGTTGTCCCTTTCGCGTGCCGCCGCGCGTCCAACCGCGTCAAGACGGCTTCGGTTGCTGCTTCGGGGGCGTGCCTTCTGCCCCCTCCTCCCGGGGTGAGAGAGACCGCACAGCGGTGTGCGGCGGCGCGCCCAAACACGACCAGATCGAGCAACGAATTAGACCCCAAGCGATTCGCCCCGTGTACCGAAACGCAGGCCGCCTCACCGATCGCCATCAACCCCGGCACCACCGTATCGGGATCGCCATCCTTGAGGTGGACGACTTCACCGAAGAAGTTCGTTGGAATACCGCCCATATTGTAGTGGCACGTGGGAATCACGGGGATCGGGGCTTGCGTCACATCAACGCCGGCGAAGATTTTCGCGGTCTCGGTGATGCCGGGCAAGCGTTGGTGGACGATCTCGGGGTCAAGGTGATCGATATGCAAGAAGATATGATCGTTGTTTTTGCCGACCCCGCGTCCGTCGCGAATTTCTTGGGTCATGGCACGACTGACGACATCGCGCGAGGCAAGGTCTTTTGCATGGGGGGCGTAGCGTTCCATAAACCGTTCCCCCTCGGCATTGGTGAGATAGCCACCCTCACCGCGCACGCCTTCGGTGATCAGGCACCCTGCCCCATATATGCCCGTCGGGTGGAATTGCACGAATTCCATGTCCTGCACCGGGAGCCCCGCCCGCACCACCATGCCCGTGCCATCGCCCGTACAGGTGTGGGCAGAGGTGCACGAGAAGTAGGTGCGCCCCGAACCGCCGGTTGCCAAAATCACGCGTTGGGCGTGAAAACGATGCAACGATCCGTCATCCAGATTCCATGCCAGCATGCCGCAGACTTCGCCATCATCGGTCATCAGCAGGTCAATGGCGAAATACTCGATGAAGAAGGCGGCGCGGTGTTTCAGGGCTTGTTGGTACAGCGTGTGCAACATCGCATGCCCGGTGCGGTCTGCCGCAGCGCAGGTGCGGTTGGCGGGGGGGCCCTCACCAAAATGCGTGGTCATGCCGCCGAAGGGCCGCTGGTAAATCTTTCCTTCTTCGGTGCGGCTAAAGGGCAGCCCGTAGTGTTCCAGCTCGACAATGGCGGGAACAGCTTCTCGTACCATGTACTCGATGGCGTCTTGATCGCCGAGCCAGTCCGAGCCCTTCACGGTATCATACATGTGCCACTGCCAGCTATCTTCGCCCATGTTGCCCAACGATGCGGAGACGCCTCCTTGCGCAGCCACCGTGTGACTTCGCGTGGGGAAAACCTTTGTGATGCACGCGGTGCTTAGCCCCGCTTCGACGAGCCCCACAACGGCGCGCAGTCCAGCCCCGCCGGCACCAACAACAACAACGTCATGGTAATGATCTGTGATAGGGTATGCGGTCATTTTTTGCTCACTTTGCCAGTGAAGAAATGCAAGATAGGAAACACGGGAAGCCTTGCCCCCCGATCAAGAGAACAGTTTCTCGGTCACGAAGTGCAGTCGAATGACCATCACTATAGCGATAATTGCCAGAAACCACGTCCCGAGCTTCAGCTTGATCAAGCCGAACATTTTCACTTTGGGATGGTGGACATAGTCCTCGACCACCACCTGCATGCCCAATTGGAGGTGATAGAACAACGCAATGATGAACATGATCGCCCCAGCAACGTTCAGTGGCGAGACGAACCAGAAATAGGTTTCATAGATTCCCTCCGACATGACGCCAGCCATGGCGACCACCATCCAGATCGAAAGCGGGACGAGGGCAAGGGCGGTAAGCCGTTGCATCCACCAATGATGCGTTCCTGATTTTCCACTTCCCTTGCCGCGGGCGTGGTGGAGTTGGCTGCGATAATTCATCTGATTAGGTCTCCTTGCTGTTCTGCCATGCGGGCAACTGCATCGGACATGCGGCCGACTGCATCGGACATGCGGCCGACTGCATCTAAAATGCGGGGAATGCGGGCGACTGCATCGGACATGCGGCCGACTGCATCTAAAATGCGGGGAATGAGGCGGAAATGAAGGCCAACGTTGCGACGCGATGCGCAAGCAGGCAGAGAGAGACGCGGACTCTTAGGCCGCCCTAGACAAACAAGGGAACCCAGACCAGCAGCACCGCGATAAGGGTTGCCCCTAGCACGAAATAGGCTGATCGTTCGGCCTGGGGCAGGTCGAGCCATGCGCCTGTATCCCAGATCAGGTGACGGATACCGTTGAACAGGTGGAAGAAGGTAGCGGTCGTGAACCCGATAAGGATAAGCTTGCCGAGTATTCCCGAGTGGACATAAAAGAATGTCGAGTAGACATACGGAAATTGCAAGGTACCCAACCAAACGACTAGGTAGACGGCACCAACCGAGAGGGCAACACCACTGACACGATGCATGATGGAAAACAACATCGTCCATTGCCAGCGGTAAATCCCGAGATGGGGCGAAAGCGGGCGATCATTGGGGGAACGCATGGCTACTTCCTCGGAGCTAAATGGGGGGACTGCTTTATTTCACGGAATGGTGATTAGCGGCATTATCCGCATCGTTAGTATGCGTTATCCGCATCGTTCAGTATGCGTGATCCGCATCGTTCGGTATGCGTGATCCGCATCGTTCAGTATGCGTGATCCGCATCGTTCAGTATGCGTGATCCGCATCGTTCAGTATGCCTTACTTTGTGAAGGGCACACGCTTGACGTATCCTTGACATCCTTGATACCCTTATACCCTTGATATATGGGTCATGATCATGGCTTAACGCTAATGCGGTAACCTTTGGGGCTCTGAGATGGGAGTTGCACCATAGCACCCGCGGCACCATCTCTTAGGAAGGCAAATGAGCATCGCGTCGCAATGGCTTGTTCTCTTGCTCTGTCATATTGTGGACCACAGGGACTTGATTGAGCATAGGGTACTCCTTATCGAGCGTCAAGGCAGAGGGGGCAACCGACGGCCGCATGCGAACCGTAAGAGCCTGATAGAACAAGCCAAGCACCGGGTAACACCGATCTTTGTGATGGCGTTAGCGACTTCGGAACAGTTTTTGCTTGAACAAGCTTGAG
>JAHZLG010000140.1 GCA_022599995.1 Alphaproteobacteria bacterium
AAAGAAGAGAAAGCTAAAAAGCCGAAAGACGAAAGAAAGGCAGAAGCACGCAACAGAGCACGGCAAAAGCAGTAAGCTGGCACGAGTAGGATAATCTACAAGACAGAAGGGTGGGGGCGAACCCCATCATCTCCTCTCAGCGATCTCCTTCCCCTATCTGCCTGATTACGCAGGCGAGCCTGTCGAACCCGGTGCCCAATGTCACAGAAGAGAAATGACCACCGAACAACCGCCAGTGACGCAACAACAAATTGGTGTCGGCCGCTCTGCTCCTGCTCCTGCTCTGTTCCTGCCGCTCTGCTCTTGTTGCTCTGCGTCGGCTAGTAGGTGCCGGCTAGTCGGTGCCGACTAGTCGGTTACCAGCGGTAGTGTGCAAAGGCGCGATTGGCCTCGGCCATTTTGTGTGTGTCGTCGCGTTTTTTCACGGCCGAGCCGCGATCGTTCAGCGAGTCAAGAATCTCATTGGCAAGACGATCACGCATCGTCTTTTCGCCGCGTTTGCGTGAGGCATGGATGAGCCAGCGAAATGCCAGCGCACTCGCTCTTTTTTGCGAAACCTCGACGGGCACTTGATAGGTTGCTCCCCCGACGCGCCGTGAGCGCACTTCGATATGGGGTTTGATCTTATCCACCGATTCGTGAAACAATTCGGTATGCTCGCGCTTGGTCTTCGCGGCGACAATATCCAATGCGCCATAGACGATGCTCTCGGCAATCGACTTCTTGCCTTGCATCATCAAGTTATTAATGAATTTTGAAATGTCTTTATCGCCAAATTTGGCGTCGGGCAAGATTTCACGAACTTCAGCACGGCGGCGACGCGACATAGAAAAACCTGGAAACAGAGGAGAGGACGAGAGCAGACGGATTGATAAAGCACAACCAAGTCAAGAAGCAGAAACAATCAGTGCGATCGTCATCCCTTCGTTGATCAATGGTCACGCGGGACACGCGGCAGGCACGCATCCGGTGATAAGAATAATGGTCAAAATGCGCCGTGCGAACTCTACGCCCTTTGCAATTGGCGACGATTCTGCACGACAGGCAATGACAACCCAAATATTACTTGGGACGTTTTGCCCCGTATTTGGAACGCCGTTGGCGGCGAGCAGCAACCCCATCGGTCGCAGCAACCCCACGAATGATGTGATAGCGCACCCCGGGAAGGTCTTTCACCCGCCCGCCGCGAATCACGACCACGGAGTGCTCTTGCAATTTGTGTCCCTCACCCGGAATGTAGCAGGTGACCTCGAAACCATTGGTAAGCCGCACACGTGCCACCTTCCGCAGTGCCGAGTTCGGCTTTTTCGGTGTCGTTGTGTACACACGGGTGCAGACGCCGCGCCGTTGCGGACATCGTGCCAATGCGGGTACCTTGCTGCGCGCGACTTTGTCCTTGCGCGGGTTGCGGATGAGCTGATTGATGGTGGGCATAGAAGCGACCAAAGAGAGACGTCTAGAGAAGTGACGGTGGTTGCGGGGGGAGGATTTGAACCTCCGACCTTCAGGTTATGAGCCTGATGAGCTACCAGACTGCTCCACCCCGCGGCACCGTCTGTTTCTTATCGCGCAACGAGGGTCACGGCGACAAGAGATGCCACGATAGGAAGATAGGTGATCGTTGTCAAGCACACAGGTCACTAGTGTCGGACACTAGTGTCCACACCAGTACCCCGGACACTAGTGTCGGACACTAGTGTCCTCGTATGCCGTCAGAGGGGGAGGGGGAGGGGGGTAGAGGGGGCAGGAAGAGAAGGTGGAGATAGGATTAGGGCAGGGCGGTGGTGGGTTACGGCGTGGTGGGTTGCCATCCGACCGCGGCCCCAAAGCGTGGGGCGGCGCGTTGCAAACAAGGAGACCTCGGGCAAATGCGGCACGTAACGCCGACCTCGACCGTGGGAAGGGGCTGATCGGCATAGACAAAATCCTCGGCGTCGCGGGCATGGACGCCAAAACACAGGGTGAATTCCGCCCGCTCTTTGCCGAATCCGTATCCGCCTTTGGGGCACGGCAGGGCGATGACCAGGAAGCACTCGCCATCGGTGAATTGGTGGAATTCCGCCTGCCACTGCGGGGAGATGGCCCCTTGACGCATGGCTCGATAGGGAAGCCAGCGGGCGCAACTCACCCCATGGCGGGGCATGGGCATGCCCGACACCGAAAACCGCTTCGACACATTTCCCGCGGCATCAACCCGCAGGAAATGCATGGGGAGCCCCGACGTTGGTGACCGGGCATCGACACTCAGCGTCGTCAGCCGATGGCATATTTGCTCGGGGCTTGCCTTGAACAGTCGAGCAAGCAGGTCGATGTCGTGCCGCACCAGCCGCGTCGCCATCAGAATATCGTGGAACGGTAAGAGCACGGCGGCGGCGGTGTAATTAACCAGTGCCCGAAACAGCAGAGCAGCCAGCGTCGAATTGCGGTCGGCAAGCTCGCTTACCAGCATCGCGATCACCGGACGCCCGTGCTGCACCACAATGCGTTGTGCCATCCGAAACCGGTGCGACGATTCATCGAGCGGCAAAAGCAACGGTGTTGCCATCAACCGGGCGTACGTATCGCCGGGGTCAATGCCGCTTGGGTCCGAGTGACTGCTTTGTTTTCCCTGCGGATCTTCCTCTTCTCCTATACCTGTTATGCCCGCCATGCGATCGAACTGATAGGGCACGCCAAGCGTCCGTGCGAGGTACTGACCAATGGCATCGGTGGAGGGGATATGCAATTCATCAAGGGTGCGACTGCTTTGCGCGACACGATCGGGGTTGTGCGCCCCGTCGAGGGGGGCGATGCTTTGCCAGTTCGCCTGCACACGAATCTGCGCGGCCACCTTCTCGAGATCGGCAAAATGATTTCGGTGCTCTTGCAGAATGTCGTCGAGTGCATCGAAAGCCTGGTGCTGAGAAAGCCCCTCGGCGATCGAAAGGCGCGACTGCCGAGAATCGATCGCTTCCACCCCTGTGAACGCTCCCCCCGTCGGAGGTGCCTGGGTGAGAAGGGCAGACTGCTGTTGCAACTGCTCCTGTTGCTCGAATTGCCGCTTGAGGGTTGCGTAGAGGGTTCGAATCACCTCGCCAACGTGAGGTAGGGTGACCACGAGATCACGAATGTCCTGATTGGTAAGGTCGTGCGTTCCAGCCGCAGCATCATCGAACACGCCGATCAGATCGGCAAGCAATTGAGTCGAGTGGTCATAGGCAAAATCTCCCAGATTTACGCCGAGCACCTGGTGTAATTTCACCAGCAATGCAACGGTGACCTTGCGGCGGCCATGCTCGAGCAAGTTGAGATAGGAGGCACTGATGCCAAGCTGCTTTGCCAGCGTCGCTTGCGTCAGTTGCTGATCGCGCCGCAATCGCCGAATTTGAGGGCCAATGGTGTCGATGGAAGCCATAATGTTCACAGTATAGAGTCTGATATCGCCGTCGGTAACACGCAGACGAGAGCACAGCGATAGCACCACGGAAATGCCCACGAGAACACAGTGTGAGCAGCACCACGGAAACGCGCACGGAAAAGCCCACGGAACAACGTAAGAACCCCT
>JAHZLG010000141.1 GCA_022599995.1 Alphaproteobacteria bacterium
CCTCCCACCCCTCCCACCCCGTCGACAAACCCGTTCCATCGCATCGAGAAATACCTGCGCGAGAAAATATCGGTGCTCGCGCACGGCAGGTGGTTTACCCTGCCCCTCACGATCTACACCACCCTGTTCCCCTTCTACGGGGCATTTTCGCACGCGCCGTTTTTGAATGGGTCACTGGTGGATGTGGCCTTCTTGTTGCTCCAGTCGTGGTTGTTCATTCGAATCGTGGTCGTGTTTGGGTTGCAGTGGATTGTTACTGTCAACGGCACCAATCAAGAGCAGGCGAGCAGCAACCGGGTGCCGTTGTTCTCCCTGATCGTGTTTGGGTTGACGGTTCTTTCCTTGCTCGATGCGACTTCTTCGTTGCGGGGGCAATTATCCACCCTCGTCCTGTGGCAGGACGAAAGCACCTCACTGACCTTGCTCACCCTGCTTTCGGGCGGGGCGGTGCTTTTCTTGTCCTACTATGTCGGGAGGGCGATCCAGCATTACCTGCTCCGCTTTGTGCACGAGAAAGGCAAGAAAGAGAACCGACACGTCTCGGCGATTGCCTCGACCCTGATCACCTGGACGGTGTTGCCCGTCTGCTTTCTGTTCGGGCTGTCGACACTGGGCATCGATCTCAGCTTCCTGCTCGTTACCAGTGGGGCGTTGGTATTCGCGCTTACTTTTGGGATACAGCGGGTGATCTCGAATGTGGCAGCGGGGATTTTGTTGTTGCTCGACCGGTCGGTGAAGATAGGGAATTGGATCAAGCTCGACGATGGGACGCTGGTCGAGATACAGGCGTTGCACACACGCTATACGCGATGCCGCACGCTCACCGGCATTGAGTATCTGATTCCGAATGAAGACTTTCTTTCTAAGCGAATCGAAACCTGGACATTTTCTGATGACAAGGTGCTTGCTCCGCTCGAGATTGGGATTTCCTATAACACGGAAGACCTTGAGGCTGTGTTGGATATTTGTCGCGATGCCTTGTTGACGGTAGACGCTATCAATATTGCCGCCCTTGAGTATATCCACGGGTCTGACCACGCCTCTGCCTCCCCTGCGCCCCCTGCCTCCCCTGCGCCCACAGTCGATTCGGAGAATTCACCAGCCGATAAGCCAATTCCCACGATTAGAGACTACCTTGTCCATCAAAACAATCAGTTTGCCGGAGGGCCATACTGCTACATCAAGGGGTTTGGTGCGAGCGCAATTGATTTGTCCTTTTATGTCTGGGTGCGGGTCGATGCCAATGGCAGTGCGACAATAAAAACGCAGGCATACATTGCGCTTTGGAAGGCATTTCGACGCCACGGCATCGAGATTCCCTTTCCGCAACTGGATGTCCACCTGCCGACGCCGCTTGCGCCTGACAAGGGTTAGCAGCTTGGATAAACCGGAGGTTGCGCCCCACGGAACCGAAGAGATGCAGTCGCCACTTGCGCCTGACAAGGGTTAGCACCTTGGATGAACCGGAGGTTGCGCCCCCATGGAACCGCGAAAATGCAGTGGATGCCTCTCCTCGGGTCGCTCTCTGATTGTTTTATTGTCGGTGCTTATGTCTTATGCCTCTTGCGGTGGTTCCCGTGTTTCATCCCGCCGTTATCTTACAGTGGGGTTGTGGGTGATCAGTGCCTCGCGACGGCCAGTATGCCGCGACGGTCATTGTATTGCGACGGTCATGGCGGTGTTCGTTCGACTCGCTATTTCTTGCCCCCTCCCGTGAACCCCCGTTAGGCAAGCACGAAAGCCAGGTTTGGCCTGCGTGAAAGCACCCTCATTATGAAGGAACAATCGCAATGACAGTCATTGGCGTCCCTAAGGAGATCAAGCAAGGGGAATTCCGCGTCGGACTGACCCCCGAGAGCGTGCGCGACCTAACCCAAGCTGGGCACCAAATCGTTGTGGAGACAACCGCCGGCGAAGGGCTCCACGCCGCCGATTCGATATATGAGGCCAGTGGGGCAGTGATTGCTGCCTCTGCCGCCGAGGTGTTTGCCCAAGCCACGCTGATAGTGAAGGTGAAAGAGCCCCAACCCGCCGAGGTGGCCATGCTTCGCCCCCATCACACCCTGTTCACCTATTTGCACCTTGCAGCCGACCGCCCCCTTACCGAGGGGTTGCTCGCCTCGCAGTGCACAGCAATCGCCTATGAGTCAGTCCCCGACGCGAACCGGGGGTGGCCGCTCTTGAAACCTATGTCCGAGATCGCGGGCCGGCTTGCCCCCCAAATGGGGGCATCGGCACTGTCCCGCCATCAGGGCGGGGCTGGTGTCTTGCTGTCGGGGTTGGATGGCGTTCTGCCTGCAACGGTTGCCATCTTCGGCGGCGGACACGTCGGGCGCAATGCCGCCATGATTGCCCAAGGGATGGGGGCTGATGTGACGGTGATTGACCGCCAACAATCCGTGCTGGATGGTCTGCGCGACGCGTCCCACGGTCGGATTTCCACCCTCTGCGTCGGGGGCGTATCGGACGGGGCAACCCAGCAGCAGCAAGACGCCGTCGCCACCCTTATTGCCAAGAGCCACATGATTATCGGCGCCGTGCTCGTGCCCGGTCGGCACGCCCCGCGGCTGTTGTCGCGGGCTGACCTCGCAACGATGGCACCGGGGACGGTTTTGGTCGATGTGGCGATCGATCAGGGCGGGTGCTTCGAGACCTCTAAGCCGACCACCCACGACAATCCCAACTATGTCGTGGACGGGATTGTCCATCAGTGTGTGGCCAACATGCCCGGGGCCGTGCCGCGCACCGCGACCTATGCGCTCAATGCCGTGACCGCCCCGTTTGTCCACCTGCTGGCACAAGGCACCGACCGGGCGTTGCGCGACAATGATGCCCTCGCGGCTGGGGTCAATCTCCGGCACGGGCAGGTAATTGCCCCGGCCATTAAAGAGGAATTTGGACTTTGAATTCCGAAGCATTGGGCATGTTGCTCGATCGATGGGAACAGCAAGACGCTGCGATCGCGATGGACAACCTCGGTTACGATGCCACCTTGGGATTTCCCCCGCTTGCGATTGACTTCAATCTGATCGGGGCACACGAATTTTTGCCCAAGGCATTTTACTACCCTGTGATAGCGCATTGGATACTTTTGGGGCTCTGGCGGCGAAATTGGGACGATGCTTTTCATCTCAACAGTGCCTTGCCTTTTGGCGGACTCGTGGGGGAGGACAAATGGCAGGTGGGGACTCTGATGGCAAAAGAGTTGGCGAGCCATGTGCCGCTGACTGTGCGGGTAACCATGCTGCCCTTCGAAAACACCATGGCGATAGATACGGCAAGCGTTGAACAGCAGTTGGCCGTGCACAACATGACATACCCCATGGTGGTGAAGCCCCTGCGGGGGTGTCGCGGGCAAGGGGTGGGGGTTCTGCACGATGCTGCAGCCATGCGGCGTCACGTCAACAAGTACCTCGACCCGCACGATCAGGTGTTGTTTCAACAGCTTGTTCCGTGGGCGGGCGAAGCCGGCGTTGGATTTGTGAAAAACACACAAGGAGAGATCGATGTCATCTCGTTGACCTTCAAGGTGCAGCCCTTTCTTGTTGGCGACGGTGTTTCCTCCCTAGGTACGCTCATTCGGCGGCACCCGCGGTTTGGAAAATTGCAGCACTTGTATTTGCCACGCCACCAATCCCAATCCGAGCTGATCATCCCGAAGGGGGAGACCTACCGACTCGCCTTTGTGGGGAGTCATAGCGGGGGCGGGTTCTTCGTCGATGGCAACGCCTATATCGATGACGCCCTCACGCGACGGGTGCAGGCGATTATCGATGCCATCGATGGCATCGTGGCGGGACGTTTCGATATTCGCTTCCGCGACTGGCAAGACTTTCTGGACGGCAAGGATTTCGCCCTGATCGAGCTCAATGGGTTGGGGGGTGAAATGACACACGTCTGGGACCCTCGGCACACTGTGTTCACCGCGTGGCGCGCGTGGTTTGATTTCAATCGGCGGGTCTTTGCCTTGGCCCGGCACGAGCACGCGCGAGATAAGCACGCCCATGGGGAGCCCCGACATGTGCAGCGCGCCTCTGCAGGGGATGATGCTCCTCGTCGCACCTACAAAAAAAGAGGGTTCTTTGCGCTCGCTCGCCAGATCGCTCGCGCAATCCGCGAGGAGAAGAGCACGGTGCAACGCTATGACTTCCCCCTCCCATGAACGGCTCCTGTGCGCAACGCTCGTGATATGTCCTGCGTGAGGGTGTGTGCCCGATAACAGAAGGATGGGCGCAACAAACACGGACAGCAATGAGAAAAACAGACGAGAATAGCCGAGAGCCGAGAGGGGCAGGGCAGGGCTCCCTTACCTTGACTTCACCCGCACTGATCATTAAAATCAGCCTTCTCTTTTCGTGAGGAATCAAGGGCTTTGTCATTTTAACCAGACGTGCCCAATCCTTCTTTTCGCCGATAATCTGACAAAAGGACAGCCTCCTCTTATGGCCAAACCAGCAACTCAAGCCGTGAAACTCGTTTCCACCGAGGGAACAGGGTTTTTCTACGTAGCAAAAAAGAATACCCGCACGAAAACCGAGAAACTTGAATTCCGCAAATACGATCCGAAACTGCGCAAGCATGTCATGTTCAAAGAACAACGCATGAAGTGACCCCTTGAGGTGACACCATAGGGTGTTGCCATAGGGTGGCACTTTAGGGTGATGCCATGCCGTGACTGATGGCACGGCGGCTGGTGATGGATGCCACGCGTGCCCCTGCCCGGAGCCCTTGTTAGCGTGCCTTGCGTCCGAATATGCGTTCTGCCGTATGGCTACCAATTTGGCTGACATCGGCTTGCTAACTAGTTAGCTCGCTGATCAGTTAGCTCGCTAAATAGTTAGTTCACTGGCTCGCAGTCGGCTTGTTGGCTTGCTAACTAGTTAGCTTGCTGACTAGTCAGTTCACTGGCTCGCTAATCAGTTAGCTCGCATTCGGCTTGTTGGCTTGTTGGCTTGCTAACTAGTCAGTTTGCTGATTAGTCAGTTCACTGGCTCGCTAATCAGTTAGCTCGCATTCGGCTTGTTGGCTTGTTGGCTTGCTAACTAGTCAGTTTGCTGATTAGTTGGTTTGCCGACTAGTTGGTTTGCCGACTAGTTGGTTTGCTGATTAGTTGGTTTGCCGACTAGTCGGTCTTGGCGTGCGTCGCCTTTCGTGCTAGCTCTCATCCCTTCTTCCTTGGATTTGCTATGACTGCCTGCCCCAGACGCGACAAACGCTCGATGTGAATGGAAAACAGTATCGTTATCATTCCATCGCGACGCTTGCCCCTGTTATCAGTGGGCTCGACCGTCTGCCGTATTCCATGAAAGTGCTGCTCGAGAACGTTATCCGCAATGGAACCGACGACGCGACCACCTTGCAAGACGCCGCTGCCTTCCAGCAATGGATCGATGGTGGCGGACGCGCCCGGCGCGAATTGGCATACCGTCCTGCCCGCGTGTTGATGCAGGATTTCACTGGGGTTCCTGCGATTGTCGACCTTGCTGCCATGCGCGATGCGATGCGGCGGATTGGGGGCGACCCGCAAAAGATTAATCCGCTCACTCCCGTTGACTTGGTGATTGACCACTCGGTGATGGTTGACCACGCGGGCAATCAGGGGGCATTCAAAAAGAACACGGCCCTCGAGTTTTCGCGCAATGGCGAACGCTATGAATTCCTGCGTTGGGGGGCCGGGGCATTCAGCAATTTCCGCGTTGTGCCGCCGGGGACGGGCATCTGCCATCAGGTGAACATTGAGTATCTCGCCCAGGTGATTTGGGAGGGGGTCGATGCCGAAGGACACCCCACAGCCTACCCCGACACGGTGGTTGGCACCGACTCGCATACCACGATGGTGAATGGGCTTGGCGTTTTGGGTTGGGGCGTCGGCGGCATTGAGGCCGAGGCCGCGATGCTAGGACAGCCCGTTTCATTGTTGCTCCCCGAGGTGGTTGGGTTCAAGCTGACCGGGCGGCTCCGTGAGGGTGTGATTGCCACTGACTTGGTGTTGCGAATCGTTGAAATGTTGCGTCAGCATGGGGTTGTGGGCAAATTTGTGGAATTCTATGGCAATGGGCTCTCGAGTCTTTCGACTGCCGATCGGTCGACCATTGCGAATATGGCACCTGAATATGGGGCTACCTGTGGCATCTTCCCGATCGATGCCGAGGTGATCCGCTACCTGCGGTTTACCGGACGCCCGGACGATGTGACCGCCCGCGTCGAAGCCTATGCCAAAGCGCAAGGGATGTGGCTCGATTCCAGTGTCAGTGACGATACGGACAGTGCTGGCAGTGCTGGCAGTGCTGGCAGCGAGGACAGTGCCAATGGCACGGTCTTCTCAAGCACCCTTACCCTTGATTTGGGCAGCATTGTGCCGAGTCTGGCGGGGCCGAAACGCCCGCAAGATCGTATTGCCCTGCCCGAGACCCGCCAATCGGTGACCGCCGCGGTGAAGGCCCTCACCGGACGCGACGTTGCCACCTCCTCGCCGTCGAGCACGGCCGCGGTGGCTGCCTCCGATGCCCCAGACACCATTGATAGCCTTGCCGATGGGTCGGTTGTGATCGCCGCGATCACCTCGTGCACGAATACCTCGAACCCGGTTGCGCTGATCGCTGCGGGCCTGCTCGCTCGAAAGGCGCTCGCCCGTGGGTTGATGACGAAACCGTGGGTCAAGACCTCGCTCGCCCCGGGGAGTCAGGTGGTTACGGACTACCTCGAACGCGCCGGGTTGCAAGCAGACCTTGACGCCTTGGGGTTCAACCTCGTCGGGTATGGTTGCACGACCTGCATTGGGAATTCGGGACCGTTGTTGCCCGCAGTCGCTGCCCGGGTCGAACAAGACGATTTGGCAGTCTGTGCCGTCTTATCGGGTAACCGAAACTTTGAGGGACGCGTGAATCCGCAGGTCAAGGCGAACTATCTTGCCTCGCCGCATTTGTGTGTTGCCTTTGCCCTGGCGGGCACCATGCTCATCGATCTGGACAATGACCCGATCGGCAAGGACACCGCAGGAAATGACGTGATGCTCAAGGACATTTGGCCCAGCACCGCCGAGACCAATGCTGTGCTCGAGCAAGCCCTTACCCCTGAGATGTTTCGCCATCGCTATGGCAATGTCTTTCTTGGCCCCGAGGAGTGGCAGGCAATCTCGGCGGCCCCCACCGAGCTCTACACGTGGCAAGACTCTTCTACCTATGTGCAGAACCCGCCGTATTTCGATCAGATGACCTCAGCGGAGCCCCCCGTGCCCCAGCAGAGCATCGAGAATGCCCGCGTCCTTGCGATTTTGGGCGATTCGGTGACCACTGATCATATCTCCCCCGCCGGGTCATTTGCCGAGGCAACCCCAGCAGGAAAGTATCTCACCGAGCGGCAGGTGCGGAAACAAGACTTTAACTCGTTTGGTGCGCGGCGGGGCAACCACCAAGTGATGATGCGGGGCACCTTCGGCAACATTCGCATTCGCAATGCGATGGTGCCCGGGGTTGAAGGCGGCGTCACGATGCACGTGCCCTCAGGGCGGCAGATGTCGATCTACGATGCCGCGATGGCCTATGCCGAAACCGAGACCCCCTTGGTGGTGCTGGCAGGGAAAGAATATGGCACGGGGTCATCGCGCGACTGGGCGGCGAAGGGCACGCGGTTGCTCGGCGTTCACGCGGTAATTGCCGAATCATTCGAGCGAATCCATCGATCGAATCTTGTCGGGATGGGGGTGTTGCCGCTGGAATTCACCGATGGCGATTCGGTCGCTGGGTTGAAGCTGACGGGCGACGAGACAATAGACATTGCCCATATCGATCGGATCGAGCCGGGGGGCACCCTCGCGGCAAAGGTCACGCGTCCCGATGGGAGCGCATTCGAGTGCACCCTACGCGTGCGCATCGATACGGCAGACGAAAAACAATACTATGAGCACGGTGGCATTCTGCACTACGTCCTGCGGTCGTTGCATGCCGCTTAGTGAGCAGGGTGCTCGCCTTCCTCCCTACCCATCATCAGGGCGCACCGTTCAGGACACGCCATGCCCACCAGTGTGCTGGCATAGGCCCGACTTCCTGCGCAAGCTGCTTGCCGTCGCCCCGACCCCCTCTTTTCCGTACTGACAATGACCACCAAAATTGCTGTGATCGGCTGTGGAGGATGGGGGAAAAACATCGTTCGCACCCTGGGCGAATGCGGAGCATTGGCTGCCATCTATGACGCCAATCCGCAGAATGACACTGCCAAGCAACTCGCGGCGCAGTTCTCGGTGCCCTTTATCCCGCAGGGCGTAGAAGCCGTTATTGCTTCTCCGTACCGGACGGTTGCGGTCGCGACCCCCGACCGAAACCATCACGTGATGGTCGGACGCTTGCTCGAACACGACTTTGACGTCTTCGTGGAAAAGCCGCTGACCATGTCACTCACGGACGCAGTCGCCTTGTTCGACCACGCCGCGGCCAAAACGAAGGTGCTGATGGTGGGGCATCTGCTCCGTTATCATCCCGCCTTTGAAGCGGTGTTGCAGGCGATTCCACGGATTAGCTCTTCTGCCGTCGACGCCGATTCTCCTCGCCAGTCCGCCTTGGTGAGTCGGGGGATTACCGCCATCGAATCCATTCGCCACGACCTGCTGGAGTCACCGCGCGATTCAGACCTTGTCTCGGGGTATGCGGTGCACGATCTGTCATTGGTCGTGGCGTTGATCGGCGATCGATTCTCATCGACCGACCAGCCGAGTTGGGCCCCGCAGATCACCGGCAACCCGCACCGCCATCTTGTGGTCGACTTCACCCTCGATGCGACGGCCATTCGTCTCGACTTGGCTTGGGACAAACCGCGTGCCCGACGCCTGCGCGTGGTCGGCGACGAGGGCGAGATCATCTGGGAAAACGAAACCGAGGTGACGCTGATTGCCAAAGACGGCACCGTAGAACCCCTCGTTGTGGCCGACACGCGCCCACTCACCGCCGAGCTGCTGCACTTTATCAATTGTGTGGAAACACGATCGTTGCCCCTCACCTCGGGTGAGGAGGTGCGACAAGTGACGATGCTCCTCGAAGGGATCGACCAACGCACCTTTGCCGGCGACAACCGCGTTGCAGGACCGCTAGCGGCACCACTAGGACACTAGGACACCAGGACACCAGTGTCCGCCCGTCCGTCCGTCCGTCCGTCCCTCCACCGCCCCCCCCACAAGACCACGCACTGAGTTCTCGACGTCTAAGCTTGGTGTCGATCATTTTGGTTTTCCCCTTTACCATCATTCCTTTACTCCTTCCTTCCCCGAAGCACGCCAATGAAAATTGAAGGCAATCAAATCCGCCCGAACAACCTGCTCCAGTACAAAGATCGGCTGTGGCGGGTCACCAAAGTGAAGCACGTCAAACCCGGCAAGGGAGGCGCATTTGCGCAAGTCG
>JAHZLG010000142.1 GCA_022599995.1 Alphaproteobacteria bacterium
CCTATTCGATTCTCCTTCGCTTCGAGACCGCTCCACGATACCACCTTCTTCATTGAATATCGCCCCGGCGTGATTCTTGACCTCCGCATCGAAGCAAAACAAAACCTTGATCCCGATGTGCTGGTGGAGCTTGCGGAGAGTGCCGAAATATATGGCATCTCCGCCGAGCTCGCCACGGCCATTCGTGACGTCATCGAACCCCAATTGCGCGCATTCACCGAGATAGCCGCAAACAGCATTTCCGTGCAAATCAATACCACTGTCCCGACTTTTGGATTTAGTGTGGGATTTCGGAAGCGTCTGTTTAAGAGCACCTTCGTTGGTGCCAACCTTAGTGTGGATTCGGCCATACTGGCGGGAAACAACCTCGATTCTTCGCTCGAAGGGGAATTCATTCCCGCCGTTGGAATCTTGTTTCCCAATATCAACATGGCTACCTTCGTGGCGATTTCTTTCTGATGAGAACAGCAGTGGCGCCTTGAACAATTGGGTTTGGATGCAACAGACCCAAAACAGGGAGGCGGCCACCACCCGATGTTGTCGGGGCAGCGGCCTGCGTGCACTGTGACCGCCCTCCTATGGCATAACCTTGCCCGCCAGCGTGGACTTGCCGCCAGCGTGGACTTGCCGCCAGCGTGGACTTGTCGGACAGCATAAACTTGCTAGGTCGAGTGAATGAATCGAACGAGTCGTCTCAGCATGCCCTTCCAACTGCCCCACCTGCCGCTCACCAGTGGAATCGGCGCCTGACACCCTGTATAGTTGCCACGCGTGTGCATAAGTGTGTCTGCCTCGCATGAGAGGCGTCCCATTTGCCTCGCCACCGTATGAAAGGCACCCGATTATCACAACCGTCAACAATGTACACCCACCGCGTTACCATCAAACGAGCCCTGATTTCGGTCGCCGACAAGACAGGGTTACCGCCGTTGCTGAAGGCCCTTGCCGAGCAACAGGTGCAGATCATCTCATCGGGAGGAACCGCGCGGTATATTGCTGACCTTGGCACGCCCGTGACCGAAGTTTCCGAGCTGACCAACTTCCCCGAGATACTCGAAGGAAGGGTGAAGACACTGCACCCCTGCATTCACGGCGGAATCCTCGCCAAACGTGACAGCCGAAAGCATGTGAGCACCCTTGAGATTCATGACATCCCGCAAATCGACCTCGTCATTGTGAATCTCTATCCCTTCCACCGCTTCGAGACCAGCGAAAACATCGAGCGCACCATCGAGAACATCGATATTGGTGGGGTCGCCCTGTTGCGCGCGGCCGCCAAAAACCACGCATGGACAACGGTCCTTTCTGATCCCTGCCAATATCGTTCTCTGATCGATGACCTGCAAATAGGACATGGCAGCGTGTCGGCAGTACTGCGACTGCGTAACGCCTGCGAGGCCTTTGCCCACACAGCGGAGTACGACGTCATGATCGCTAACTGGTTTGCCCGCCAACAAGCCAACAACCAACAGTACGAACCCGCGCAAAGAGCGGAGGAAATCGTCCGTCGCGATCACTTGCTGGTGGCAGCACAGTCTTTGGGAGAATTGCGATATGGCGAAAATCCGCACCAAACATCAACGGTTTTTGCCCGCCATGCCCATGACGGCGAGACCGTGCGCTACCTGCTTGCCGAGGGGTTGAAGCAAGGCAAACCCCTCAGCCACAACAACCTTGTCGATGCGTGTGCGGCGTACGATAGCCTGATGGACTTCTTTCCAACCCTCGCCGCGGGCGTCAATGGTGAGGTGCCCGACGAAGGTGACGGAGATGGGCGTTTCACCACGGCCTCGCACGCCTACCTGCATGCGGGACTCGGACTCGAATCGAGCGACGCGAAAGACCGCCCGCGCTACTATCGCAAGCTGTGCGGCCCGACAGTCGCGATCATCAAGCACGCCACGCCGTGCGGCATCGCCATCGGCGACACCCCCCTCGATGCCTTCCAACGCGCCCTGAAGGGCGATGCCCTGTCCGCATTCGGCGGGGTCGTCGCATTCAACCGACGCATCACCAAAGAGATCGCTGAAGTGCTCTGCCAAACCTTCTTTGAAATTGTCATTGCCCCCAATATCAACGATGACGCCCTCGATGTTTTTGAAGAGAAAAGACCCAACCTGCGCGTGATCGAGCTGGTGCTTCAACAGCAATCTACCGACCTGATTCCCCTGTTCGACGGGTTCTTGTCCCAGACCAAAGATCGCTTCCAGACCCCCGCGCGCGAGTGGCATCACGTCGCAGGCCCCCAAGGAGATCAAGGCGTGCTGAACGAGCTGAAATTCGCGTGGCAAGCGTGCCGCTCGGTGCGGTCGAACGCGATTGTGGTGGCAAAGGAGATGATGACACTCGGCTTAGGGGGCGGGCAAACGAGTCGTGTTGATGCTGCGCACGTGGCTGTCATGAAGGCACAAAGGAGCAATCACGACTGCCGCCAAGCGGTGGCTGCCTCCGATGCTTTTTTCCCCTTCCCCGATGCCCTCGAGGTGCTCATCGAAGCCGGGGTCACCGCGGTCGTCCACCCCGGAGGCGGCAAGAATGATTCGATGGTGCACGAAGTCGCCCAGAAAGCCGGCGTCACGGTCTACACCACTGGCGAGCGACACTTTCGCCACTAGAGATGCCCCCCCCGCCGGGGGCACGCAACCCCTCCCCCCGGCGAGGGCACGCAATCCCCATCCCCCCGGCGGCGGCACGCAGCCCCGGCGGGGGCACGCACCCCTCCACCCCGGCGGCGGCACGCAACCCCGGCGAGCAACGCAGCCTCCACCCCTCCACCCCCTCCGAGCGCACCAATCCCGCCATGCAAGACATCATCCTTGCCGCCCTGCCATTCCCCCAATTCGATCCGGTCGCTATCCAATTCGGACCCATCGCTATCCGTTGGTACGCCCTGTCCTACGTGGTGGGCATCTGGGGGGCGTTCAAATTCATCAAGCGGATGAACCTCTACGCAACCCCCTACGGCAAAGGTGGACACGTGACAAACGACCAAATCGATGGGTTTGTGTCATGGGCAATCCTCGGCATCCTGATCGGTGGGAGACTCGGCTATGTCCTGTTCTACAACCTGCCTTACTTCATCGAGAACCCGACAAAAATCATCGCGATTTGGGAAGGTGGTATGTCATTCCACGGCGGTTTCATCGGCACCGTGCTCGCCCTGCTTTACTATGAACGATCGAAGCTAGGACTGCGCCTGTTTCGCTTCACCGATCGCATGGCCGTCGGTGCGCCAATCGGACTCGGGTTAGGGCGGCTCGCCAACTTCATCAATGGCGAGCTCTATGGGCGCGAAACCGATGTGGCTTGGGCATTTATATTCCCGTCTTCTGCCGCGCCGCGCCATCCCAGCCAACTCTACGAGGCGTTTCTGGAAGGAGTCGTGCTGTTGTGCGTGATGTGGTACCTGTGCCGCTTCCACCGCATGCTGCGAAAACGAGGACTCGCCTCAGCTGTTCTGCTGATCGGCTATGGTGCGGCACGGTTCACCGTCGAATTCGTGCGCGAGCCCGATCCGCAACTTGGGTTTTTGTTTTCCGGGGCGACCATGGGGCAACTGCTCTCAACCCCCATGATATTGCTTGGGCTGGGGATCATCTACGCGCGCTGGCAGGCAAAACAAGCGCGGTAAGCCTGCCGAGTTACGGCGTGCCTGGGTGCGCTTGTGTCCGGGTGCCTAGCACCATTTCGGCCGAGACGACACCACTAGCTAGCTAGCTAGCTAG
>JAHZLG010000143.1 GCA_022599995.1 Alphaproteobacteria bacterium
TGCTGCCCCGACGGCAACGCCCTCTTTGGAGAAATATCAGGGGGGGAGAGACGGCGCGTCGCCCTCTGCCGCCTGTTGTTGATGCAGCCGAATGTGCTGTTGCTTGATGAACCAACCAACCACCTAGACGCCCAGACAGTGGCATGGTTAGAGCACCATCTGAAAAATTATGCCGGTGCGGTGATTATGATCACCCACGATCGGTCATTCCTCGACAGCATCACAGAATGGATTTTGGAGCTAGACAAAGGACAAGCCATGCCGTTCAAAGGCAATTATCGTCAATGGCTGGGAAGAAAGATTCAGGACGCAGAAAAATCAGGCAAGATGAATTCGCTGTTTCACGAAATTGCAGCGGAAAATGACTGGATAAAGATCAAATCGCGCAACAAGGCTTCGACCGAGAAAGCGACCGCGGCAGGGAAGGCATTGCGGATTGTGATTCGCGAAAGTGCCAAGTTGGGCCGGGACGTTGTCTCGGTGAAGGGGGTGACTTACGCGAGAGAAGATCGTGTGCTTTTCGACAACATCGACCTCGATCTTGTGCCTGGTGGAGTGTTTGGTGTTATCGGGCCGAACGGTGCGGGGAAGACCACATTGTTGGAGCTCTTGAGTGGTGGGCTTCAGCAGGCAAACGGCAAAATCACCCGAGGGCAAACCGTCGAGATGCTTTACGCAAAGCAACTCGATCATTACCTCGACCCAAAGCAAAACGTCTACGAAGCTATCTCAGACGGCATGGAGACGGTTCAGGGCAGCGGGGGCGCGACGATTCAAATGCGGGCATATGTCGCCGCCTTTAACTTCCCTAGCACCGCACAAAGCAAGCGTGTCTCCTCCCTTTCGGGGGGCGAGCGCAACCGTGTGTACCTGGCACGGACCTTGAAAATGGGGTGCAATGTTCTGTTGCTCGATGAGCCAACCAACGATCTTGACGTCGAATCAATTCGCGCCCTCGAGGAGGCGATTCTGGCCTTCAACGGAACGGTAGTTGTTGTGTCGCACGATCGATGGTTCCTCAACCGTATCGCGACGGCGATACTTTCTTGCGAGGGGGATGGTTCTATTGTGAAGATCGATGGGAATTTTGACTCCTACCTTGAAGACCGCCAGCGCCGATTGGGAGACAAGGCACTGATCCCGCACAAGGCACGGTACCGCAAGCTGGTTCGATGAACTGTTTCCCGTGACACGCGTCGGGTTTCGTGAGCTGGGGTTTCCCGTGACACGCGTCGGGTTTCGTGAGCAGGGTTTCCTGTGAAACGCGTCGGGTTTCGTGAGCTGTGGTTTCCCGTGAAACGCGTCGGGTTTTGTGAGCTGGGGTTTCCCGTGAAACGCGTCGGGTCGTGAGTAGTGGTTTCCCGTGAAACGCGTCGGGTTTCGTGAGTGGGGGTTTCCCGTGAAACGCGTTGGGAAAGAACAAGACCTCCCTAGGAAGGCAACTCGTCTTCGTTCCCATTGTTCAGGGCATGAAATCGCTCGGTTAATTTCTTCGTGTGCGAGGGCGAGAAGTGCCTAGCGAGCTCCCAAGCAGCCGATGCGTGATGCAAGTGCAACTCTCTCACTTCGGGCGGACATGCCTCATCCAGTGATGCCAGGTCGGGAAATCCATTCTGTCGCTCAAGAATGTACTGCGCGCGCAAGGACATCCGGTTCCCGTAGATACCGGATTCGTGCGAAGTGTTCCGCAACGATGCATCCGTCAACTCGGCGTGTGCGCCTCTCGTGCTTGCAATGCAGTCGTTCACCAATCCAGACGATTCCACGTGGTGGTCTAGTGCCTTTTGAAGGCGCGCAGGGTCAAGATAGATCGGATTAGGCATGAACGAATCAACAACAGGCAAGGGAAGAATAAGTGGTCATGGGAGGGCATGGCAGGTTGCGCAAGACAACCGCCCCCCCTGTCTTGTATTTCAGGACTAGCATTGTTATCAATGCAGGGCTGTTTAGGGCACTCCTTTCTCGAACACCCACACTACTATGCCTCGCGAATGTATCATAACCGGACGCCGAAAGACCTTTGGAAACAATGTCTCTCATGCGAAGAACCACACGCGTCGGTCATTTAGCCCAAATCTTCAGCATTCTCGGTTGTACAGCGAAGTTTTAGGACGACACTACCGGCTTCGTGTGTCCACGCAGGGATTGCGGACACTGGATAAGGCAGGCGGCTTTGATGCTTGGCTTACCAAGACGCCTAATCGCAACCTTTCAACGGCGCTTGTGCGAGTGAAGAATCAAGTGATAGAAAGATCAGGGACGGCAACGTCACAAGAGTAGTCACAATGCTAAGGGGGCCAGGTGATCAAGATTCTTGCAGGCGAATACAGAGGTAAGCAACTGCTGTTTCCCCCTCGGGAGATAACGCGTCCGACGACTGCTCGGGCAAAGGCTGTTCTCTTTGACACGTTAAGTGGGAACAAGGCATTTGGTGACTTTATTCCTCCTGAGGTGATCGTTGATGTGGGGGCCGGCAGTGGTGCAATAGGACTGGAGGCAATGAGCAGGTTCTCCGAGGCAGAGGGTGTTTTCATCGATGGGGCCCCTGATGCTATTTCGTGTCTCAAGCAAAATGTGTCAGCCTGCAACGCATGGGGTCGGGCGCGGGTAATCAAGCATAAACTTGGTTCAGCCGGGTCGGCCGTTACCCCCAATCCATCATTGGTCAAGCGATCCGCAGGCCATGGCGTGATAGGGCAAAGCATCGCGGGGCTGGATCGATTTGTCTCGGGCCGCACCACGTGGTTCTTTTTTGATCCGCCTTATGATCAGGCTGTTGTTGCTTGGATTGTCCAATTCGAGCAAAAGATAAAACTGGCGAAGAATCCTCTGATTATCGTCCAGGAACAAGGGGCACCTCGGCAGGCAAGAAGAAAGCACAAAAAGAATCTGACCAGCGAGGCGAAGGATCACATTGAGATCAATGCGGACTTTTCCCTGCGCCAGATACATGAAAAAATTCTGCCCGTCGCACATTTCCGATTCTTTGCCTTCTTGCCGGAGGCAACACCTGCATGAAAATGTACCCCTTGATCATCGATGGGGCATGCTAAGAACACTGGGTTCTTGGCTTGGTGGTGGTCATCGGATTACTCATCTCTCAAACGAAAGCGAACATTATGACTCCGCATGTGTCTCATTACATTCACGGCTCTCTCCATCGAAATAACAACGAGGGAAGAAGGCTGCCGGTGTTCAATCCTGCCCACGGCGAAGTTATCCGCGAGGTGATATGCGCCGATGATAAGGCAATTGCCGATGCGGTCAGCAGTGCCCAAGAAGGCTTCGTCAAGTGGTCGGGAATGTCTCCCTCCAAGCGGGCAGGGGTTCTTTTTGCATTTCGCGAATTGTTGGTGCGTCATACAGATTCGTTAGCGGATTTAATTGGCCAAGAACACGGCAAGACCATTGCCGATGCCAAGGGAGAAATCCAACGCGGCATCGACGTGGTGGAATTTGCAACGGGGATTCCACACCTCATCAAGGGTGCTTTCAACTCGAATGTTGGCGGTGGGATTGACCTCTACTCGATGCGAGAGCCTCTAGGCGTTGTGGTGGGCATCACCCCATTTAACTTTCCGTTTATGATTCCGCTTTGGATGGGGGTGATGGCGGTCGCCTGCGGAAACGCCTTTATCAACAAGCCTTCAGAGCGTGATCCCTCGACGCCCAATCGAATCGGAGAGCTTTGGTCAGAAGCTGGATTACCCGACGGCGTATGGAATGTCTTGCACGGTGACAAAGAGGCGGTAGACGCCCTTTTGGTACATCCTGAGGTTGCGGCAGTGAGTTTTGTCGGGTCGACCCCTGTTGGGGAACACATTTATCGCACGGGGACGGCAAGCGGCAAGCGAGTGCAAGCTTTTTGTGGCGCAAAGAATCACATGGTGATCACGCCTGACGCCGACCTTGATCGAGCTGCCGATGCCCTTATTGGGGCAGGGTACGGTTCCGCAGGAGAGCGGTGTATGGCTATTTCGGTCGCCATGCCGATCGGCGAAGAGACGGCGGACAAGCTGGTGGAGCGACTTGCTCCCCGCGTCCAGCAATTGCAGATTGGGCCGTGGAATGACAGCAAAGCAGATATGGGCCCCCTTATCACCCCTGAAGCAAAAACCCGGGTCGAAAGATTGATCGAAAGTGGCATCAATGAAGGGGCTGAGCTTGTTGTCGACGGGCGGGGCTACACCCTGCAAGGCTACGAGAAGGGTAATTTCATGGCAGGGTCGTTGTTTGATAGGGCGACGACGTCGATGGAGATCTACAAAACCGAAATATTTGGTCCAGTGTTGACGGTTGCGCGGGCCCAGCATTTTGATGAGGCCGTTGAGGCGGTTAACAATCACGAATACGGTAATGGCGTTGCTTTGTTCACCTCGAGGGGCGACCTCGCCCAAGCCTTCACCAATGCCGTAGATGTTGGCATGATTGGGATCAATGTGCCGATCCCAGTGCCGATGGCTTTTCACCATTTCGGTGGGAGCAAGCGCAGCAAATTCGGAGACACGCAGATGCATGGTCCGGAATCGGTGATTTTCTTTACCAAGATGAAGACGGTTTCTGCTCGGTGGTTTGATAGTGAGCACATGGGTGACACTGGCGCACAATTTGCCATGCCAACCAATCGCTAGGCACACCAGAAACCGGGCTAGGAATCAGCGGGGGCGTATTTGGCGGTTTTTCCAACCAGTTGCCCCTGCCACGGATGCTAGCCCTTCCACGTACAAAGAGAACGATTCTTATCATGTCTGAAACGCCCAAACGTATTGTTTTAGCTTATTCGGGAGGGCTAGATACCTCGGTTATTCTGCGCTGGCTAAAAGAAACGTATCAAGCGGAGATAATTACCTTCACTGCCGACATAGGGCAGGGTGAGGACGTTAGCTTGGTGCGCGAAAAAGCAAGGATGATGGGGGCATCAGAAATCTGCATCGAAGACCTTCGTGAGGAATTCGTGCGCGACTATGTCTTCCCCATGTTTCGCGCAAATGCGCTGTACGAGGGGGAGTATCTGCTTGGTACGTCGATTGCTCGGCCCCTTATTGCGAAGCGGCAAGTTGCCCTCGCGAAGCAATACGGGGCAAATGCTGTGTCACACGGTGCAACGGGCAAGGGCAATGATCAGGTGCGCTTCGAACTGGGCTACATAGCCCTTGATCCAGACCTGCATATCATTGCTCCGTGGCGCACATGGGATTTGGACTCGCGCGAGGCACTACTGGCCTATGCCGAGCAACACCAGATACCGGTGCCCTCGGACAAGCGTGGCGAAGCACCATTTTCGGTTGATGCCAATCTGTTACACGTTTCTGCCGAAGGGAAGGTGTTGGAAGACCCTGCCGAAGCCGTGCCGGAGTATGTTTGGTCGCGCACGGTTTCTCCTCTCGCTGCACCGGATAAAGCTGAGCACATCAGAATCGAGTTTTCCGAGGGTGACCCCACTCGATTGAATGGAGCCACTCTGTCCCCCGCTGAGATGCTTACAGCGCTGAACGAGCTAGGAGGAAAGCACGGAATTGGACGCTTGGATTTGGTGGAGAATCGTTTTATCGGGATGAAATCGCGGGGCGCCTATGAGACCCCCGGCGGGACGATTCTCCTCAAGGCCCATCGGGCGATAGAATCTATCACGCTCGACAAGGGGGCCGCCCATCTCAAAGACGAGATTATGCCGCGCTACGCGGAACTGATCTATAATGGGTTTTGGTTTTCGCCTGAAAGAGAAATGCTTCAAGCGTTGATTGATAACTCGCAGAAGACCGTCAACGGGGTAGTCGATTTAATGCTTTACAAGGGTGGGGTTCACGTGGAGGGACGGTCGTCGCCCTCGTCGCTCTATCGCCTCGATTATGCCACCTTCGAGGAGAGTGACTACAAACAGTCAGACGCAGAAGGCTTCATTCGACTTACCGGTTTGCGGCTTGGCATTCGAGCAAAAAATTCCTGATCTGCCCCATAACCTCGGCGCCCCAATCGTCTTACAACTGGAAAATTTGTTATGTCGCGTCCCCCACCCATCGTGAAGTGGTCGAATTATTTTTTGCCGACCCAAAAAGAAAACCCTGTTGAAGCGCAGATTGTCTCGCATGCGTTGATGCTTCGAGCGGGGATGGTGCAACAAGCGACCAGTGGGATTTACTCTTGGTTGCCGTTGGGGCTTCGGGTGCTCAACAATATTGCTGACTGCGTGCGCGATGAGCAAAACAGAATTGGGGCACTCGAGCTGCTGATGCCCACCATACA
>JAHZLG010000144.1 GCA_022599995.1 Alphaproteobacteria bacterium
GTGACTAAGCTTCTGTCCGCCTTCTGCCATGGCGCGGGCGGTTGGTTGGCTTACGGCACCGTGGTTAGCGATGATTGCCGCAGGCACGCCGAGCACGCTGATCTTGACGGCATTGCTGTAGGCGACGATTCCGCCGAGGCAACAAGCGGACGCGCCGGGGATCGCGGTCAGGGCTGCGGCAACCATTCCTCCTGTACAGGATTCAGCGGTGAACAGGGTCGTATTCTGTTGCTGGGCACGGCCAACGACCTTTTTGGCAAGGGCACGTATTTCCTTTGCGGCGCCGGTTGTCTCGGCAATTGTTTCTGTCATCTCGGGCCGGGTTGCCATGTCGATTATGTCCGCCATCATCTTTGGAAGGAGTCAGTCCCTATTCCAGCGTCGCGCATGCCCCAGAGACAAAGCAATCTCAAGCGACTGCGCGCCACAGATAGGCGATAAGGACAAGGCTGACTCCAGCCATCACGCCAGCCACCAGGTCGTCGAACATCACGCCCCACGCCGATTTGATTCGTGCATCGACAAGGTTGATCGGAAAGGGCTTAGCAATGTCAAACAGACGGAACAGGATGAAGGCGGCTATCCAGCCCACGGTCTCGAAGTCCTTGCGCACCTCGCTGGGCAACAGCAGCAAGAAAAGCAGGGTCAGCCACACGCCGGCTACTTCATCGATAACCACCCATCCGGGGTCGAGGTCGGTCGTGTTAGGGAGTTGAAATGCCCGCGTCAGCACTGCCCACCCGACGATGGTTGCCAGCACTGTAGCGACTGCGAGTCCGCCATATCCGGTGAAATGCACGACGAGCACGGCAACAGCGACTCCGCCGACCGTGCCCCATGTGCCCGGGGCTTTGGGCAGGAATCCGAGTCCACCCCACGACAGAATGATCTTCGAAGCGGCGTCTAGGGAGGGGGTTGGCATGGATTAATGGATTGGCTGCGCGAGGGGGAATATCAAGAGGAAGAGGTATCGTCACCGGAGAACAACGGTGGGGGTACAGCGGATAGGGGGTATGGGGTTACGCGCCCCCGCCGGGGTGGAGGGGTTGCGTGCCCCCGCCGGGGTGGAGGGGGTTGCGTGCCCCCGCCGGGGTGGCGGGGTGGAGGGGGTTGCGTGCCCCCGCCGGGGTGGAGGGGTTGCGTGCCCGCGCCGGGGTGGGGGGAGGGGTCAGCCTACGCACATATCCTCGAGGGTGATACCTTGAGTCGACAGGGGATCGAAGCCATTGGCGGTAATGATTCCTGTTTGCCCAAGCATACTTGCCGCCCCGGTCGCATCGTCTTGCAAGATCATATGCATGAACAGCACGACGCCTTCTTGCAGCTCGGTTGGATTGTTTGCATAGAGCATGGGCGAATCCATCCAGGTGGGGGAGAAGGTTGCGCCGAGGCTATAGCCTGTTGCGTTCAGCAGGGCATGGCCGAGTCCGCGTTTTTTCAGCACATTTGCGTGTGCCTCATAGACGTCGCCCATGGCGACTCCGGGTTTGGCGGCGTCGCGACAGGCGTGGAGTGCTTCCAGTGCAACCGAATGATTCTTGCGGTGCGTCTCAGAGGGCTTGCCACCGACAAACAATGTCTGCATCAGGCACGCGTGGTAGTGCCGAAAAGCACTTGCATATTCGAGGGTCAACTGATCGCGGGCATCGAGCACCCGGCGTCCCGAGTGGTAGCGCACCAACAGCGCCATGTTCCCCGATCCAACGATCGGCTCGTTACCGGTAAAGTCGCCATCCATGCGGAAATTCGTTGCCTGCATCTCGGCCATTACTTCGGCATCGCTCACCCCGGGGGCCGCGGTTTGTTTCGCCGAGTCAAGCATGGCATCGGCAATTTTCCCTGCTTGCCGGGTATAGGCAAGTTCGACATCGTCTTTCACGAACCGCATTTGGGTCACGATGCGCGAGGCATCGACCACGGAGAGGCATGCGCCCGAAAGCATCGCGTGGAGCTGAAACACATTCGTGCCCTGCAGACCAAAGGCGTCGTACTCAACCCCAACCCTTTTGCCCAGCAATTTCTTGCTTTCCAGCAAGGTATGGAGGTCATCGACTGGTCTCGCCTCGGGGCCATCCACCCATGTGTGGACGTCTTCGATGGTCGAGGTCAGTTTGGCTTGCAGGACGTCGGGCGAGCGGCACAACAGCGACAACACGCCATCCGTGCTAAAGACAAGACATTGAAAAAACACATAGCCGAAGGTATCGAACCCGGTCAGGTAATAGGAGGTTTCTTGACGAAACACCAACAGGACGTCCAGTCCCGCCTTTTCCATCTGCCGCACTAATTCAGCTTGTCGTTTTTCGAAGGTTTCAGGGGTGAAGTGCAACATGGGTCTTCTCCGTATTTTGGTTATCAGGAATTGGAACCGTTAAGAATATTGTGTTCGGGTCCAAAAGGAAAATTCGTGATATTCTGGTTGCCATCTTCGGTGATCACCAAGATATCGTGTTCGCGATAGCCACCCGCCCCGGGGAGGCCTTCGGGGATCGTGAGCATGGGTTCCATCGACACCACCATGCCGGGTTCCAGCACGGTGTCTATGTCTTCGCGCAATTCCACGCCGGCTTCGCGGCCGTAGTAGTGGGACAGTATCCCAAAGGAGTGTCCATAGCCAAACGAGCGGTACTTCAGCAGGTCGTGCTCGGCGAATATGGCATTGAGTTCATGAGCGATTTCGGCGCAGGTCTTGCCCGGGACAAGCAATTCCATTCCGCGCCGGTGCACATTGCAGGTCACCTCCCAAATATGGCGGGCTTCGGGGGTAGGGATATGGTCGCAGAACAAGGTGCGTTCGAGCGCAACGTAGTAGCCGAACACCATCGGAAAGCAGTTCAAGCTAAGAATGTCGCCTGCTTGAACTCGGCGGTTGGTTACGGGGTTGTGGGCACCGTCGGTGTTTATCCCCGATTGGAACCATGTCCACGTGTCCATGAGCTCGGCGTAGGGGTATTGATTCGCGATGGCCCGAGTCATTGCCGCGGTACTGGCAAGGGCCACTTCATGCTCGGCAACACCGGGGGCAACGGACTGGCGCACCACCTCGCCGCCAATGTTGGCAACGGACGCGCAGAACGCAATATGATCGATCTCTTCTTGTGACTTCACTGCCCTCCCCCACATAAGCATTGGTGCAACATCGACCAAGGTTGCGTTGGTCAGGGCATCACCAAGCATCTTATGACGCTCGACGGTGAGGTGATCGTACTCGACTCCGACTCGGGTTGCGTGGGGAATACGCTGGGCAATTGTCTGCAGGTAATTCGTGCGCTGCCAATCAGTGTAATTCACGGCTTCCTGCTGCGACCGACGCCAAGGATGACCGCCATCAATGTTTGCCGCAACCGTTGTGCACGTGCCGTCCGCCTTGATTATCGCGGCGTAGGGTCGACCAAATGCGCAATAGACGAACCCGGTGAAGTAGCAGATGTTTTGATAGGAAGTCAGCACCATCGCATCCAGCTGGTGCTTTTCCATGCACTTCTGTGCCATGCCGATCCTGCGATCGTATTCGGCCTGCGAAAAAACAGAGAATGATTTTTCGCCATTGTGCCACGTCATTTCGGTGGTGGCTTGGAATGCAGTGATTGAGGGGTCGGGTTGGGCTGTCATGGGCTGGAACGTCGGGCAAGTGTGAAGGAAGGGCCACAAAATCGTGCGGAGGGAGACGTCACAGACGGCAATGGTGCAAGGAGGCGTTTAGGACGTGGCGTAGCGTCTTCGCAGAAAGTAGGTTGTCAGAATCAGCAGCATCGACACCACAATCAGCAGGGACGCCATTGCCAGAATAGCGGGGCTAATTTGCTCACGAATTCCCGACCACATTTGGCGCGGGATAGTGTACTGCGAGGGGTTCGCCGCAATAAAGAGCACCACGACCACCTCGTCAAAGGAGGTGCCAAAGGCGAAAAGTCCCCCGGAGAACACACCGGGAGAGATAATCGGCAGGGTCACGCGCCGAAAGGTCATCCACGGGGTCGCGCCCAGCGTCGCCGATGCCCGCACGAGGCTCGAATCAAACCCTGCCAGAGTCGCCGTCACAGTAATCACCACGAAAGGCACACCAAGGGCGATGTGCGCAATGATGATCCCCAGCAGGGTGTTGGCGAGCCCTATCTGCGCATAGAAGAAATAGATACCTGTCGCACTGATGATCAGCGGAATAATCATGGGGGCGATAATAATGCTGTTGACCAATTCGCGGCGCGGCATGTAGCGCGAGGACAGGCCTAATGCCGCAAGCGTTCCCAGTGCCATCGCGCCAAATGTTGCGGCAATGGCAACAACAAAGCTGTTGCGTATGGAGGAAAGCCAGCGTTCATCACCGAGCACCGCCTCATACCACCGCAACGAGTAGGCATCGGCTTCGAGTGCCAGCATTCCCGGGGTAAAGGTGAAGTAGGGCTCCACGTTAAAGGACAGCGGGATAATCACCAAAACAGGGGCAATCAGGAAGAACAGAATACACCCGTTCAGCACAAATTTGGAGGGGAACCAAACCCGTTGCATAGGGGTTTGGTGGATAAGTGCTTTTGCCATTAGGCCACCGCCATTTTGTTCGTGCCGAGCACACGGCTATAGAGGATGTAGAATACAACAACGACCAACAGCAGAATCGAGCCGAGAGCCGCCGCCAGTCCCCAATTCAAGGATTTTTGAATGTGAAAGGCGATCAACGACGAGATCATTTGTCCCGACTGCCCACCGACAAGGGCAGGAGTAATGTAATAGCCAATGGCGATAATGAGCACCAACAGGCACCCTGCACCGACACCGGGAAGGGTATTCGGGGCGTAGACCCCCCAAAACGCCCGGAAAGGCCCCGCCCCCAGCGAGCACGCCGCACGGACATATTCCCCCGAGATGTTGTTCATCACGCTGTAAATCGGCAATACCATGAAGGGCAAGAGAATGTGTGACATGGCGATA
>JAHZLG010000145.1 GCA_022599995.1 Alphaproteobacteria bacterium
TGCAGAGTGGTGAGGAAACAAAGAAGAAGGAAGGATGATTTGTTTGCGCGTGCCATCGGGATGCTTCCCCGGCTCCCTCGCCGACCGACTGAAGTGCGGGCAGCAGGATTATGCGGAATCCGACTCATCGGCCTGCATTGAAGATGGCCCATGAAGACAAGAATAACGAGGCACCGGTAACGCTAACCACAAACGCCTTCTTTGTCTGTCGGCAAAGCGACTGCAGCGACAGCCTGACGGCAGAACGTTTATGTGCCCACGCTTGTCATCCACCGTGCTTGTCGCCACCGTGCTTATCACCCACCGCGCTTATCACCCACCGTGCTTATCACCCACCGCGCTTATCACCCACCGTGCTTATCACCCACCGCCTAGATGCTCGGTTGTTGTTCCCGAATGACTATCTGCTGGGTAAGCCTCCTGAATTACCTGATGCTTGTCTCCAGTCATACCCCTCCCCCCCTCCCCCCGCCCCCAGCGTGGCCGTCGCCTGCCCCGCGCGGGTGTCCCCCTAACCTGGACGTAACCTAAGCTTGCGTTGGGCTATAGCAGTCAATATGATTGCATCTGAGACACCCCTACTCGATTCGATAACACGAGCACCCAGGGCGAGCCCCTCGGGCATCGTTGCCTGCGACCACGTATCGCCTTAACTCGCGGCCAGAGGGCAGACAAAACCCCTTGACCACCTTTGTCGCATCGGTGGCGAACCCCAGTGATGCACCATCATTCGACCACATTTGCCGCATCGGTGGCGGACCCCTGTGATGCACCATCATACCCCAATTGTCCTATTCTCTTAGGAACCAATAAAAACTTGTTTGATCAGCAATCCCATGATGATGAGGTCTTCGATGACCACTTTCATGACAACTGTGCCGTCTTCGGTGTGCACAATAACGAAAACGCTGCCGAGCTAATCGCACTTGGTTTGCACGCCCTGCAGCATCGTGGACAAGAAGCAAGTGGTGTCGCAACCGCAGACGGTGTCGACTTCCACTTCCATCGCGCCTTGGGACTTGTCGGCGATATTTTTTCCACCCCTGACGTGATGCAGCTCCTGCGGGGCAAGAAGGGCATTGGTCACAACCGCTATCCGACCACAACGCGCGACAGTGGGCTGGCAAACATTCAACCCCTTTATGCCAACCTGACCCAGCAACCCTTTGCTCTTGCGCATAACGGGCATTTGACGAACCATCAAAAACTGCGCGAAAGCCTGCCGAATGCTTTGTTTGCCTCGGCGGTCGATACCGAGCTTATCCTGCACCTAGCGGCTCAGGCAGGCGGCAGTGTCGAGAACCGATTGATCTCGGCACTGGGCACAGTAGAGGGTGCTTGGGCATTGGTGGTGCTTACGCAAGAGGCACTGTATGGGATTCGCGATCCACTTGGCATTCGTCCGCTTTCGCTCGCGAAATTCATTGAAGGAAACGGCTACGTCTTGACCTCCGAGACCTGTGCCAATGATCTGGTCAATGCCCACCACGTGCGCGATGTCGCCCCCGGAGAGATGATCCGCATCGATGATGATGGTGTGCACTCTTCTTTCCCTTGGCGAGATGCCATGGTGCAGGTGAGTCTTTGGCCGGAGCGCGTCTCGGCTTTGTCCATGAAGGAGGCGGTGCCGGCACAAACTAACGTGCCGACGAGCCCCCCCGTCCCCAGCGAAACCAATAGCGGAGATGGCACGAGCCCCGAGAGGGCGGTGACGAGCAAAAGCGCACATCCCCCGAAGCGAAACAGTGCCCACTGCGTGTTCGAGTTCATTTATTTCTCCCGCCCCGATTCCCATCATGCGGGGTTTAGCGTCTACGATGTCCGCAAGGAGATAGGACGCCAACTTGCCATCGAGCAACCCGCCGAAGTCGACATTATCTCCCCCGTTCCAGATTCGGGCGTTGTCGCCGCGCTCGGCTTTGCCGAGCAATCGGGCATCACCTATGATCAGGCGATCATCCGCAACCACTACGTCGGACGCACTTTTATCGAGCCCGCCTCGCCCATTCGTCACCTAGGTGTGAAACTAAAACACAGTGCGAACCGGTCGGTTGTCGAAGGGAAACGCGTGTTGCTGGTGGACGACTCCATCGTGCGGGGCACAACGGCCAAGAAAATCGTCGCCTTGATGCGGCAAGCCGGTGCCATCGAGGTGCACATGCGCATATCGAGCCCACCGACCAAATTCAGCTGCCACTACGGCGTCGATACGCCCGAAGACGACCAATTGCTGGCACGCACCCACGGCATCGAGGCCGTGCGCGACTTCATCGGAGTAGATAGCCTTGGTTACCTGTCGCGTGAGGGGCTTTATCGTGCCTTTTTGAATCAGCCAACCGATCCCTTCGGCGACCATCCCGCACCGGATGGCCGTGCCTCCACTGGTGATGCCCGCGACGGGAAGGGGAGCGGGAAAGGGGACGCGAAGGGGGGAGGTAAGACTTCGCTCCCGGGCATCGCCGAGCGATTCTGCGACGCCTGCTTTAGCGGGAATTATCCGGTGGCGATACCTCAAGCGGCAAAAAATACGCCCGCAACCAATAATGGGGCGGTTGCTGACAGTGCTGCCCTCTCCGCCCCGGCTGCATTTGAGCCAGCTGTGCAAACCGTGGCAACATCCGGGGTTACGCCGTGACCGCACATGTGGAACCTCTCGGGTACTGGTCGGAAAAGATTGTTGTCGTCACTGGGGCGACGGGGGCTTTGGGGCAGGCGGTGACGACACAATTGGCGCAGGCTATGCACACGCAGCAGGGCAGTGGTGCGGTAATTGCCGTGAGTCGATTGCGCTCGGGTCTCGAGTTGCTCGATGATGCCGTGCGCACATCGCTAACGCCAAACGGGACAAGCGAAACCGATTCCCGCGTGATATTGGCACCGGTTTCGGTCAGTGATCCAAAGCAATTGGTCGGTTTTGCCGGAGGGCTTGCGCAACGCGTCCACCACATCGACATGATCGTGCACTGCGCATGGCAACAACTTCCCCTGCAACCTCTCACGGACGTGTCGGCTAAGCAGTGGGATAGCATGTGGCAGGTCAACGTTAGAGGCACGCTTTTGCTGTTGCAGGCGCTGCATCCTTTCCTGAAGCAATCCTCAGCCCCAACAGTGGTGGTGCCGATGCGTGCCCACGATGAGAGCAGTGATAGCTCTCCCACCCCTCCCACCCCTCCTACTCCTCCTACCTCTCCCAACCCTCCAACCAACCCCACCCCTCCAACCTCTCCACCCATTAATCCGGCCACGGTGCGCATCCATCGCCCCTTGGTGCGATCTTACTATGGGGCAGACGCCATCGCCCATGCAGCCCTGACCGCAGGGTTGTCTGTCTATCGCCGTGAATTTCCCGCCCTCACGGTGCATCAGGTCGATTTGCCCGCCATGGCCAGCCGGGCGCGCGGTGTCACCCATCCCGGCACTGTCCAGCAGGCATCGTCCCCCGACTCGGTCGCGCGCGCACTGCTGCAGTGGGTAACCGCGAATCCCGCCGCGACAGAACATGGGCAGTCAGGTTCATAAGACCAACCAATCATCACTATATTCTCGCGAGCA
>JAHZLG010000146.1 GCA_022599995.1 Alphaproteobacteria bacterium
CCAGCGTCGTCATGGGCGGCTTCCGGTCCTTGTCGAGGTCTTCGCGAATCAGGAAGCGCAATTTGTCCACGCCATCCTCGAAGTCGAGCACGCGGTCGACCTCGCGATTGTTCATCGAGAAGAAGTCAAATTCGAAAATATCTTCTCCTCCCAAGCCAATCAGCAGGTCATTGCCGCCGTGCCCGTTCAGCACATCGTCGCCGTGGCCGACAGAGGCACCCGACAGCAGGAAGTCACTGAGATCATCGAGAACTTGCCCCGGGGCGAGTTGCTCCGATTCCGAGCTGTCATCGGTGATGGTAAATGTTGCTGGCGCAGTGTCCCCTGCGGTGCTGGCATTGTCGGCATCGAACACTGAGAACTGCGTGAGAAAGGTGCCTTGTCCGCTTCCGGCTCCCTCGCCGCCGCCGATGCCGCCGTTGCCACCACTGAAGGTAGTTCCATCGGCACCCGCGTAGCCATCGCCGAACAAAATATCGGACGAAATCCCGCCATAGATTCGATCATTGCCCCCGCCGGCCGCACCGCCTTGCCCAGCGCTGTCACCGCTTCCTGCGTTGCCTCCACCACCGCTGCCGTCGCCAAAAATGATCTGGCTGTCGCTTGCCCCGACGCCGGTATCGCTCGCGGCGATGGTGACGTCGGGATCAGCGGAGACGCCGAGATCAGCAGGAATGGCGTCATTGTCATTGCTGCCGCCCCCTGCGCCACCATCAGCGGAATCGGCATCACCAGCGGAGCCGTGTTGATCGAGAAATCGAAATTCGGTCACCGAAGAAAGCGCAAAACCTGCTTGGGCAGTCGATTGGGAGACATAGAGCAGATTACCATCGTCATCGAGATAGCTTCCTCCATCCGCCAGCACGAAATCATCACCCGTAAATCGTTGCCCGATACCTTGCACGGGGTCGCCGAAATTGTAACCCGCATTGTACAGACGCACAATTTGCCGATGGGCATTCGAGGGGTGATAGACAATCTCGATATAACTGACTTCTTGGTTCTCCAGGTTGAGCGATGCTAACCCTGCGTCCACGGTGTTGTGCACCGTTGTGATGGTGAAATCGGCGGCATAGGCCGCGTCATAGGGATTAATCGCCATTAAAGCATTGGTGGACGACGAAGGATCGAGCACCATGAAGCGCAATTTGTCGACCCCTACGACGTAGTCCAGGATGCGATCGATATCACTGAAGGCACCATCGATCAGGGCAATCTCGAACACGTCGGCGCCCCCCATGCCCACAAGGACATCGTTGCCGAGTCCGCCGTTTAGCACGTCTGCCCCGCCGCCCACCGCGCCGTTTAGACCGTTGGCATCAACTCGGGCAAGGATCATATCCAGGGTGGCGGCGTCCCCCCCGACTGCTGTGTTCAAGGTTGCCGAGCCCGCCCCCGAGACCGATAGCAGCCCCGCAATGCCAGCTGTGCCCGCGCTCCCGGAGCCGCTTGCATCGCCTCCCGCCCCGCCGCCAAATCCGCTCGAACCGCCATCGGCATTGGCGCCCACCATCCCGCTTGTCCCGGCGAAGCCATCCCCGAACAGAATGTCGTCCGCGTCTCCCCCGATCAAAATGTCGGCTCCGCCGCCGCCCGCGCCGCCAACCCCTGCTGTCGTGCCGTGCGCGCCGCCGCCGCCGCCGCTGCCATCGCCGAACACAATCAGCGAATTGGTCTTGCTGCTGAGGCTGCTCGTTGTGTCTTGCGCTGCGCCGGTGCCGTCTGCGCCGTCGATGCCTGCACCTCCGGACGCCCCCGAGGCATCGAGAAAATGCACTTCAACCATATCACTCAGAGCGACCATGCCGCCCGGGGTGGCAAAAGCTGTCCCGTCCATATCAACGACATGCGTGCCGTTGAGCCCGTCTTGAACGGTCGTGCCACGCACCGCAAATGGGTCGCCATCGCCGATGATTCCCGTCGTGCCATCCGCAGCATAGAGGCGAATGTAGACGGTTTTCTCGGCGGTGGTGAGAAAGGATATCTCACGGTAGCTGTTCAGTGTCACCCCGTTGAAAGTATCCGCCTCTTCGATGTAGTCCGACACCGAGACGCGCGAGGCATAGGCTCCCGCAAAGGGGTTGATGGCAACGGTGACATAGGGCGTATTGTCATAGCCATCGTCATCGATGAAGGTCAGAAAGCGGAGGGAGTCCTCATCCAGATTCCAATCAAGGATGCGGTCGACTTCGCCGACTTCCATGGCGTCAAGGTCGAATTCAAAGATATCTGCGCCGCCTAAGCCGACCAGCAAGTCATTGCCCGCCCCGCCATTGATAATGTCATTCCCTCCTGCGACGGTGGTGTCATTGTCGATCGCTGCTTTGTAGGTGGCGGACAGTGCATCGGTGAGGGGTTGGAGGTCGTTCACAAAATCCGCGAGCACGTTCGCCGCGGGCGACCCCGTGTCGGCGGTGTCGATGAGCGCCGAGGCTGTTGCCGTAGTGCCGTTTGTGCCGGCGGTGTTGGCGGTGCTTCCTGCGACAACGCTGTGCAACGTGCCATTGGTTCCGTCGGTGCCACTGGGGTCGGTGATCGCATCGCCGGTGCCGCGTCCGCCGCCGCCGAACCCGCCGTCGCCACCGTCCGGATTCACGTCGGTTGCGGCGACGATGCCCGCGGCTCCAGCAAACCCATCGCCGATCAGCAGGTCGGTGTGCCGGGTACCGCCAATCGTGTCGGCACCTGTCCCGCCAGCTCCCCCAGTCCCTGCGCTGTTTCCTGAGGCTGCCCCTGTGCCCCCGCCCCCACTGCCATCTCCTAGGACGATACGGCTGTTGCTCCCGGTCAGGTTGGCGGCAAGAATATCATCATCGCCTCCGCCATCGCCGCCGTCGGCGCCGGTGCCGTCGGATGACTCGCCGCCAGCCCCATGCTGATCAAGGACAAAGAGGCCAATGTTTTGCGTGAATGCCAGATCGGGATTGGCTTCGGTGACCAAGGAGCTCGTTTCTAGGGCGCCGACAACGAAGGTCTTCGCCCCGTCGGTAAGCTGGAGAAATTCGCTCGAGCTAAAGCTGGGCAGTGCCACACCATCCGACGTCGTCAGGCGGGTCGTTGGGGTGTTGCCACTATCGGCATCATATACCGCGAGTCCGCCACCGGCATCGAAGCTTATCCTGATGGTGCTGGCGGCACTCATGGGGGTCTTCAGGGTGAACACGAGCACATTGTCCTGATCGGTTGCTCCGTCCAACCCTCCGCCCATGCTTATCGAGAGAATATCGACAATTTGCCCATCGACGGTGATGGTGAATTCGCTTGTTACGGTTTCGGTTACGGTCTCGGTCTCGGTGGTGAGGGTGTAGCTTCCGTCGTTTCCGAGCTCATTCACCGTGGTGGTGACCGTGCGATCGTAAGTGGTCTCGGCTCCGATCAGGTCGCCACGGATGAGGTTTTCGTGAAAGCTTACCGCTATCTGCGAGGACGAGTGCACGACGCTGTGCGGGGAGAGTTGGCGAGAATCGTACCATTCCGAGACAAGGTCGTCGGTGATTTGGTTGCCATCGCTGTCGGCGAAGGTCGCCGATCGGACGGTCCGCGTGCTCCCATCGGAGAGGGTCAGGTTGGTCGTGGAGGTCGAGGTGGCAAGTCGGATTTGACGAAATTCCGTGGGGATGTCACTCACGGTCACGAGGTAGGTGCTATTGCCCCCGGAGCTTGACCCTTCGCTGATGATGATATTGTCGAATGCAAGCGGGGCGACTGTCCAATCGGAGAAGTTACTGGCAAGAGCCCCAGTGAGGGTCGTGCCTTGCAGGATCAGGTCATCAGCGGTGAGCAGGGTCGATGCAGAGACAATGTCATCGTCGTTGTCTTCCAGCACCAAGGCATCACTGGCCGTGATGGTGAAGATGCGTTCGAAGGCGGTGATGTCTTGTTGCCCGGCTTCTCCGACGGTGAGGGTAAGCGATGCCGGCTCGGTGTCGATGGTGTGCGTTGCGACGGCGATCCCGCTAACGTAGATGGGGAGCGCGTCTCGCACATCAATGCTGATAGACGTGGTGGTCGTTGTAGAACTGTCGATCGTCGTGGTGACGTTGTCGCCAAACACTAAGGTGAGGGTGTCGTTGAGATCATCGACAATGTCGCGCACGGTCACTGTCCAGACGGAACGAAACCCGGAGCTATTGCTGATCGCGATGGCGCCAAAGTCACTATCGCTAATCCCGTTCACGTCGAAATCGGTGCTGGTGATCGAGACAGAGTCGGCAAAGCTCAGGGTGAATCGAACATCCTCAGTGCCGGGGAGGGCAGTGGTCGTAACATTGCCCGCATCGAACGATCCAGAGAACCCGACACTGTCATAGCCGACTTGGCCACCAATGTTGTTGAGAAAGTAATTGCTGTCGAAATCAGCGAGCGTCGCATTGCTTGTGGTAAGGCGGTCGGTGGCCGAATCGAACGACTCGAGCCCGCCTTCGGAGTCGTACACCACTTCGATAATCGGATTTTGTCCCTCGTCGATGGCGTTCTCGAGCTCGATCACGATCACGTCGGATTGCGCCTGCTGGGTGTCGTCGCTTGTGTCGTTGCTGCCGTTTATCCAGATGTTGGCAATATCTTGGGCGACGCCATTCAGGTAGACCGTGAATTCGCTCGAGATGGTGACCTCTTCGGTCACCGAGTAGGTGATCCGCTCGCCATCGCTATCGGTTACGCTCTCCGGGGCGAGTGTTGTGCTGACGGTCGTGGTGGTGGTGGTGGCTCCGACTAAGTCGCCCCGGGTCAGCGCATCGCTAAAAGAAATCCGCACGTAATTGCTGTGATAGCTTGCTTGCTCGGGGAAAATGATCGAGGGGGCGGAGGAATTGCTCTGCGAGACCCCATTCACCCGAACTTGGACGTGGCCATCATCGGTTGTGTCATCAACAAGGGGGTTGAGGATACGCAGGGGAAACAAGGACGCCACGGCCGACTCCCCGGTGAATGCCGCATCGTCACTGAGCGAAAGCGTGGCCTCGAGGAGCTCCGACGACAACCCACTGATAGAGAGTGAATAGGTGTTGGTAGCCCCCTCCGTCGCGGAGATGGTCAGGTCGCGGTCGGCAAGGTCGATCGTTTCGGTAAGGGTCGACGTGCCGTCACTATCCAGCCGCTTCGCGACCAGCACCGTATCGGATTCGTCAAACCGCGTGGCAAGGCTTGCCGTCTCGTCGGTGGTCAGTGAGGCCGTGGTCTCGAGCACAAAGACCCAGATCGGTTCGACCACGACATTGCCATCGGTGTCTTCAAACCGGGCATTCGGCGCAAAACGGAGGTTGATCTGCGTGTAATCATTGGGAATGTCTTGAACGTTGATGAAAAACTGCTTGTCGCTCAGAAAGCTGTTGAATCCATTGCCTGAGACGGAAAATGCTGCATCGGGCAAATGAATGCGGACTTGCCCCGAGCTCGTCCCATCGGTTGGGATGCCGTACAAGGCCAAATCTTTGCCGTCGAACAGCGCATCATCGTCCTCACCGGTCAGGGACAGCTCTTCGTCGATGGTGAGGTTGTACCGCCATTCGCGACTCCAGAGGTCGCTGGTGCTGAGGGCGAAGGTGGCGATCTCACCGGAAATATGGTCGACCTCGTGAATGGCCACTGGCGTTTCGCTGCCGATGCGCAGAACCCCGCCTGCAGCATTTTGTAACTCTGTCCCCTCGTTGAGTTGGAGGGTGATTGTCCCTTCGGCGTTCTCGGCAAAGGAAGAGACGGTGACGCTCCAGATAGTGTTGTCACTGTTAGACGACACCGCCACCGCCGTGCCGAGCGGATTGGCCCCGTCCGCGTGACCATCGGTTGTTTGCTCGGAGGTGACCGAAAGGTTGGCGGTGGTGAGATTGGTGATGCCCTCACTGAACGTGAGGGCAAAGACGACGGAGCTGTCGCCTGATTGCTGGGCGGTGACTTCGGTGGTGTCATCCGAGAGGGTCTCGGTGAGCGACGATGGGACATTTACCGCATTCAGTTGGGCAATGCTTCCCACAATATCAGTGTTGGTTTCGGACAGATTGGGGGAGCATGCCGACAGGGCAAGCAGACCAATAGTCAGAAGAGTTGCATCGGATTGGCCACGTCCTCGACCGTCCCGGTGCGAGGCAGCACGGGGCTGAGCCGGCGACGGCACTCGATGCCCCCCGCACGGTGTCACCGCCAGTGGAGTCGATTCCATGAGGTTCGATCGATTCAAGAAATTACGCTCTTGCTTCATGCAGGGCACGCACCCAAGAGAAGAGGGAAAAGGCAGCAACTCCCCGCGGCATACAGCAGCGGGCAACAACGAGGAGTAACCAAGGTTTGAGACGATTCACGCAACAGGCCGCGCGCGAATTGAATTATTGCTGATCGCGGGCACGCAAGGCAGCATTCGCCTTGATGGGGTTCACGAGCAACGATAGCCCGATGAACTGTGCCGCAACGTTGTCCACGGAAAAATGCTCAAAATCGAGCGCCAACCCGTAGAAGCTCGCGGGCAGATACTCGAGGCCCGCAGCAAGGTGCCAACCGAGGGCAATGCGCGTCAGATCAGCCGAGATGATCTCGGTCGTGGTACGCGACCATACGTGCGACCCAAGACCCAAGCGCATCCGTGTGTCGTTGCGGGCCGGAAAAAAGTTTGGCATGGAAAATCTATAAGCAAGACCAGCACCGATGATTCGATAGTCAAAGATGACCTCTTGGCTGGCGGAGTCGACTGTTTGGTCGTCTTCGATCTCAAGAGTATATGTGTTGCTGGGCAGGGTGATGGTGTTGCCCTTCAATCCGTTTTGCTGATAGGAAAAATTGGCATACCAACTCATCCTGCGGATGCGCGGGGAGGGCGACCGAATGAAGTGGTTGTCGACCTGAAGCCGCAGGTTTGGCGTGGGAACTTGGTCGAAGTCATCGATATTCTTCACGGGCTCGGGCGGGTTGCTCCAGAGCGAAAGCCCGAATTTGTAGACGAAAAGATCGTCCGGCACGGGGGCGAGTCGCTGTTGCAGGGTCACGTCGCGCGTGAAGAATGTCCCTGATTGCCCGATTGCTGCGGCACGGGGGGAGCCGGCGGGCAGGGGTTCCTCGGAGGGGGAGACATCGGCGGCGGGTGCCTCTGCGGGGGAGACATCGGCGGCGGGTGCCTCGGTGGGGGCGGCAGCTGCGTCTGGGGAGTCTTGTCCCAGCGCATTGGGCGCGCTGGCGATGGCCAGCCCGAGGCATAAGACAAGCCCGATGACAAGGCTTAGAACAGGAGGCAAAGCAAGGGTTTGGCCATCGAGACGTGCCTCAGGAGGCTTTTCTTCGCTGCGGTGTGACGGGCGTCCTATCGCCATCACAGCAACCGATGCGTACACACGAACGAGGGGCAACGGCAGAAGCAACGAAGGAAGATGGGGTGCTTGCATGAATGACTAAAGGTAATGGTGAATGACGTGCTCTTGCTTGCACGAAGGCAGGCAAGAGTCGGGATAATCTATCCGGAAATTTTCGTTTCTTGCTTGGCACAAGGTAACACGGCTCGACACGGCTTGGCACGATAGGGCACAGGAGGTCGCCGCACATCAGGGGACTTCGATCTGTGGCACGGGCGTTGGTGGTGCGCGATGCTCGATGGTTTGACTGCCCTAAAGTATGCACCTCTTGGGCTAAAATCAAGGAAACCGTTGTTCTCAACCACTGTTCTCGGCGCACCCTGCACGAGCGAAGCAAAAAGACTGCCATTGCCAGCACCCCCCTGTGAGGCAGTGCGTTACAAAGCAAGACGTGTAGAATAGGGCACAGCAACGACCAAGGATTGGATGCCCACTGTATGCCCATTGGTGGATACCCACGGTGCCCGTTGGATACCCGCGGGATACCCGTTGGATAACCATGCCCGACGTCCATGACAGAGGAATCACAACGGAGATTGCGGCAACTGAATCGCAACAACGCACAACGCAACATTGCAACAATAATCTACTTCACAAAATAGTTACCCGAAACCTGTGCCTAAGACGATTGCCGTGCGCGCGGCGATCACCCGGAGTAACCGAAGGGGCATGCTTGACTTCACAGCACTTGCTTCTTACTGTGGCGGCTGGACAGTGTCTGATCCAGCCGTGAGTCACGTATTGACGTTTGGATCGTGGACACACGCACGGAAACCTTCGCGTTTCGCGACGCGTTCGCCTGCATTATCGTGTTGATCACTGCGTTTGCTGTGCCCTAGTTGGTGCGGCACTGATTGACCACTCACCCCAGTTGTCTTTGAGATCGTCTGTTTAATGGCTCGCAGCCCAGCCCAATTCGTCCGCGAAGTTCGTCAAGAAATGCGGCGCGTGATATGGCCAACGCGGCGCGAGGTTATCTTGTCGACCGTGATGGTCACGATCTTCGTGACAATCACCGCCTTATTTCTCACCCTTACCGACCAAATCGTGTCGACTGCCATTCAGGCCCTGATTGGTCTTGGTGCCCTGTGATTCACCGTGGGGCGCGATAGGCCATATACACCTCCGCGTCCCAATTTGGTGCTGAGGTGATGGCACTGGAGCTGTCCCGTGCCACCCAAGGGGAGCGACTCGACGAGAGCGACCAGCTGAGACCCTGATCTCACGCCCCCCCTTCCCACCCTTTTGTTCCCCATTACGCGCAGCCTTTCCGAGACTCGATGATGATCTCCACCCATCAACCCCATGCAGATAGCGGCACTTCGACAAGTGAAGCAGGCGGGCCCACCCCGCAGACGGGGGCAAATACAACTCCGAAGCCGGGGCCAAAAACATGGTATATTGTGCAGGCACAGTCGGGTTTCGAGCGCAAGATCGAAGATCATTTGCGCGAGCAGATCAAAATACTGGGGTTAGAGGATCACCTGTGTGATGTCTTTGTGCCATTCGCAACGGTGCGCGAACGCAACGGGGCGGGTTTCAAGGATGTCGAGCGGAATCTGTACCCCGGCTATTTGCTGGTTCAGATTGCCAACAAGCCGACAGCACGAATCAACAGTCGAATCGTGTCATTGGTACGCGGGGCGCCGAAAGTCATCGACTTCCTGAGCAACAACAACTTGCCCATCCCCTTGACCGACGTCGAGGCGAACGAGATTCGCGATCGAGTGTCGGATGACAGTGTGGCGATGCGCGAAGTAGAGGTTCCCTATAACACTGGCGATCAAGTGCGGGTGACCGATGGACCTTTTGCCTCGTTCAATGGTTTTGTCGAAGACATTGATACGGAGAAACTCCGCGTGAAAGTGGCGGTGACTATTTTCGGGCGTGCCACCCCGGTCGACCTTGATTTCAATCAGGTGGAAAAACTATAACCCGGCGGTCTCCACTTCCCTGTCTCTCGGGTCGCATCACGTCCATTCTGCACGGCTTACTGCGTCCCTTCATCACGTCTTCTCTTCGCTGGTAACTGCACCCCCTCTTCACGTCTATTCTTCTGTAAGTGGCTGACGTGCTGACGTTCACTGTTTCCTTTCTTTCCGATCATTTTTCTCAAATCTTCTCAAGCATCGTTGCGATATCATGGCAAAAAAAATCACAGGTGTGATTCGACTCGAAGTTCCGGCCGGTGATGCCAAGCCCTCGGGTAAGGTAGGACCAGCACTGGGACAGCGCGGGTTGAACATCATGGAATTCTGCAAGGCGTTCAACGACAAAACCGCTGACTACGACAAAGGCACGCCGATCCCCGTGGCCATCACCGCCTATGAAGATCGCACCTTCGACTTTGTTACCCGCAAGCCCACCGTGTCGTGGTACTTGAAGAAGGCGATGAACGTGGACAAGGGCGCAAAGACGGCCGGCCGTGAAGAGTTCAAGTCGCTCTCCGCCGAAGAGATCGAGCACATTGCCAAGGAAAAACAGGAAGACATGTGTGCCGAATCACTCGAGGCGGCCATCAACACGGTTGCCGGCTCGGCGCGATCGATGGGCGTGCGCATTCGCTAACCCACTCACTAAGCCGACACGCACCACCACACACACCATCATGCCGCAGGTGCTGGGCTCATAGGCGCGTCTTATGCGATGCCTTGCCCCTGCCTTGCCCGTTCGCTATACCGATGTCCGTGCCGATGTGCCAGACAGAGGCGGCAGTTGCCTTCCCTACATTGATGCCTCTCGCGTCGCCTCTTTCCCCGCACATTCACCGCACCGCCCTTCCCCCGCCCCTCCCCGCCCCTCCCCGCCCCTCCCAGAGCGACACCATGGCCAAAACTGGCAAGAAACTCGTCGATGCCTACAAGAAATTTGATCGCGAGGCCCGATTCCCTCTCGCCGAGGCGGTCGCGCTTGTGAAAACCCACGCCACCGCGAAATTCGATGAGACCATCGAGATCGCCATGAACCTTGGCGTTGATCCCCGGCATGCAGGACAAAACCTCCGCAGTGCGGTCTCGTTGCCCCACGGCACGGGACAAGAAGTGCGCGTGGCGGTGTTCGCCAAAGGGGACAAAGCCGAAGAGGCCAAAGCCGCCGGTGCTGACGTTGTCGGCGCCGATGACCTTGCTGAAATGGTGCAAAAGGGCGAAATCAACTTCGAGCGGTGTATTGCGACCCCCGACATGATGGGCGTCGTTGGCCGACTGGGACGAATCCTTGGCCCGCGCAACCTTATGCCCAATCCCAAACTGGGGACGGTGACGCCAATGGTCGCTAATGCCGTGAAGCTCGCCAAATCAGGGCAAGTGCAATTCCGTACCGAACGCCAAGGGATCGTCCACGCTCGAATTGGCAAGGCAAGCTTTTCGGGAGAGCACCTCAAGGAAAACGCCACGGCATTTATCGATGCCATTCGTGCCCTGAAACCCGCCGAGTCCAAAGGCATCTACATTCAACACGTAACGCTGTCCTCCTCGCAAGGCGTTGGCG
>JAHZLG010000147.1 GCA_022599995.1 Alphaproteobacteria bacterium
CGACAAAGCTCGACCGGTGAATGCGCCAATCGATCTTATAGGCAAAAGACTGGAATCGGTGCGCGATCGCTCTACGTACTTTTTCGAGGACATCAAACCGAAAGCCAATTCGGTTGCCGCCAAAGACACCGTCATTGATCTCGTTTTGCACATCAAGGATGGGACACGCCACCAGTTAAAATTCTCTCTTATTTCGAGCGAGAGCAAAGCACACTCCCCGGAGGGCGTAACGGTGGACGGCCCGGATGCACGTCAGCTCTGGAAGCAAGCCTTCACGGCCCTAGAGGACAAATACCCGTGGCTCGAATGGGACGGCGAGGCGGACTACCAAGACGGCCGGTTCCTGCTGGACATCACTGTGGACGAAGCAGCCGTTAAGCAAATGCACGATCCTTATTGCTTGCAGGAATTTGCCCTCAACCTGGAGTTGCGGCATGCCTCTTTCAACGAGTACGGGGATTGCACCGCGAGCATCAAAGACATTCCCGTGTGCCCCGCCAATGAGCGCACCGCCACCCACTGGGCTTTGGCGCGTCTGGTGCAATCTATCACCGACGACCAAACGAATGACGACTATCAACAGCTATGTGCCGCCCAATACAACGCATTCGAGCGATTTGATATTGATTTTCGGCTTCCCGACCAAGCCGCCTGTGCCGAGCAATGCAAGGAACGCAAACTGACCAAGCAGTATTGGCACTTGCAGTCTCCGCTGGATTGGGGCCTTGCGGGCTAATCAACTTTCTCTCCCCTCACCTTCTATGGATTATTCTCATGTCGACAACCACCTCCACCCCAGAACAATCACCCGTGTGGTCACAACCCTACGAGAAGGTCGTGCAAAATAATGCGGTCCTTTCTGATGTCATCCGTTGCTCTGTGCCGCGTGCCACTCCCACTATTCCAGATAGCCGTGCGGGGATTCTCGCCACCTGTGCCAGTCTTGATGATGAGGCACAGTGCCGTGCGCTCAAGGATCGGCTCGTCACAATGATCACTGAGGCCAAAGAGACCATTTTCTTTATCAGCTTCCTGCTCGTCGATGAGGACGTCATCGATGGTCTGGTGCAGGCCAGCCAGCGTGGGGTGCGGGTCTATGGCATGACCGCCGCCGAGAAAAAGTTGAGCAGCTTCGAGTACACCGATTTTGATGCCCGCGTAACCGCCGCGCACAAAAAGATGCTTGGCAGGTTGCGCGGCAAAGTCTCCCTTCGGGACGCCGATTGTTATCACGCGAAGCTCTTGCTCACTGATGTGGGGCATGAGGCAGCCCGGGGCATCCTTGCGACCGCCAATTTCACCACCGAAGCCCTGATGCGCAATGAAGAGTGCGGTGTGATGCTCGATCCCAACGACATTGATACCGCCTTCGAATACCTCCGCTACGCCTACTACGAGCTCGCAGAGTCCGGGCTCGATCCGCATCAGGACAAACTGGTTGGCATGCAAAAAGCCAATCTCGCCCCCCTTCCGTCTGCGACAGGTAATTTCTTGAGCACCTCGCCGCCGAGCTGTGCATATGAAGACACACTGGTTACCAGCATAGTCGTTACCATCGAAGATGCGCAAGAAACGCTTGAGATAGCCACCTATGGTTTGGCCGAAGACCCGCTTGTTTTCCCCGCCCTGATGGCGGCCTGCCAGCGAGGCGTGCGCGTGCGGCTTCACCTTCGTCACCGCCATCACAAGCATCATGCTATCGTGCAGACGCTTGTTGGCGCGGGTGCTGAGGTGGTGTTTTACCGGTATCTCCATGCGAAGCTCGTGATTGCCGATGCATCCACCGCGCATCCTGCCGGGGTGATGATGAGTGCCAACCTCGAGTCGATAAGCTATGACAAGGCACTGGAATATGGCGTGCAGTTAAACGCGTCGCAGTGCACCGCAATGGTTCGGTGGCTAAGCTTCTGGGAGCAACAGCAAAGCATCGGCACCTACCTTGGGGAGACGACTATCCAAGACCACGCGCTCGGCGAGTACCAAACGTGGAAGGAAGACACGCCTACCCAGCGCAACTACACGATCGTCGCGAATGACACGGTTGGTCTCGAGGACGTGACCGCCGCCAATGCCGATCGATTGGAGGCTGATGCCCCTCCCTCGCTTGACACCCGCACGCGCGTCTCGCGCGCCAAGCAGGTGAAGTATACCTGGCGCGTCGTTGCACCGACTCTCAACCCTGCGCAGGCCAAGGAGGTGAAGGAGACCTACATGGTTGAGGTGGAAGTCCCGGTCGCCCCTAGCAAGCCGAAGTCCAAGAAGAAGGGGAAGCAACCACAAGAGCAACCGGACACCCCGAAGATGGAGCGTCGGAACGAGCAGCGCCACCGGTCGTACTCGCCCCCTCGCTATCGGGTGGGCAATTTGACGGTTGCGGGATGCCGAACCCGCAGCGAGGCGCAAGCGGCACGGTCGTTGGTTGATGCCAAGGAAATTGACGCTATCTATCAAATCAAGTAGGCTTGTTCGACCATGACCGATAAGTCTCTTCTTGTATGTTGGCACGCGCACCGGGCGGGTGTTCGCGTGCTGACGGACACCCTGCGTTTGTTGAAGGAGAAGGATTTCCCCATCGCAAAGGTGTTGTTTTTGTTCGAAGGAAGGCAAGACGATAAGGCGAGCTTGCAACGGGCGATCAAAGAAGAGCCGGGCAGCCCTGCTGTCTGGCGTGACGTCCATATTGACTATGTTCCATTGTCGCTTGAATCTCCGACCAATCACCCGCTTATCTACGATCTTCTTAGCAAGCAATTACCTAAGTGGAGAGAGCAATATGCTGATTGGGCGTGGCATATCAATGTTTCTCCGGGGACACCGGCCATGCACGCCTGTTGGCTGGTGCTTTATGCTGCGGGCCAATTCCCTGATGGGACGCGCCTGTGGAGCTCGCAACGGATCAAGGGGGCGGCTGAGCAAGCGGACACAACAAGCATCGAGGAGGTGACCTTCCCGGTCACCACCTACCTTCAGGCAATCAGGCGCGATCGGGCGCGTTCTCCCACAGCGAGTCTTTCGTACCATAACCCGCAGACTGTTCGCTCCGTGGAGCGCAGGTTAGCCCTTGAAACTGCCTTGTCCTACATTAAGCTGCCACGGGTGCCTGTATTGGTGCTTGGGGCGCGGGGCATCGGCAAGACGCAGCTGATCAACACACTGGTCAGGGCACACCTTGAGGGCACCAAGCCATTTATCAGCGTTGCCTGTGGTAATCTTACCTCCGAGCTTGGCGAGTCGACTCTGTTTGGCCATGAAAAAGGCGCGTTCACTGGGGCTGTGAAGCAAAAACGCGGGTTGGTCGAGCTGGCACACAACGGCGTGCTTTATCTGGACGAGCTTCAGGACATGGAGCGTCCGTTGCAGCGGAAGCTCATGCGCGTGTTGCAAGATCGCGAGTTCAACCGGCTTGGCGATGACGAAAAGACGCTGCAGTCGGATTTTAAACTGATTGCTTCCTCTAACCGCTCGATTGCTGAGTTACGCGAAATTCTTGACGCCGACTTTTTCGATCGCGTCAGCCATCTTGTTGTTACCTTGCCTTCGCTTACTTCTTGCCGCGATGATCTTATGCACGACTGGGATCGTCTTTTTGCAGTACTGTCGCAGGATATAGTTGGGCGTGAGATTCCTCTTCCGCATCGGCAGCGGCTGGAGCAGATTTTGCGTTCCCATCCTCTTCGGGGCAATTTCCGCGATTTGGAGTCATTGGCCTATTTGTTCATGGTTCATGGGGCGGGTCTTCCTTTGTCTGGTGATCAGTTTGAGTCTTGCATTCGGACGTGGTTATCGTCTCATCCTTTTGGTCATCCTCAGGAGCTGGTTGCTTCCGCGGTGGCGGGTGCTGCTGCGGGTGGTGGTGCGGCCGGTGACGTTGTGGCCGGTGTTGCGGCGGGTGGTGGTGCGGCGGGGGTAGGGGCGGATGTGGGTGGCATGGACGGGTCTTGGTCGCCTGTGCCTGCGATTGATCCGGCTCTTTTCGAAAGCGGGAGGGATTTTGCTGATCTGAAGCAGCTTGTTTTGGGTGGTCTTGCTCGGCAGGCGGTTGCTTATTATGGGACTCAGCAGCGTGCGGCGCGTGCTCTTGGGACGACTCGTCAGACTTTGGCGCGTGCGCTGGGTACGGGGTCGGATAGCTGATGGTGGGTGTTAGTGCAGGCGAATAGATTGCTCTGTTTTCGCTCACCACTTGCATGGCGCGAACCAAGGTGGTATTTTCCTGGTGACCTTGATTACGTCGTGTGACGACTCGGGTTGCCCGTGGGTGTTCTTTGCTCCCTCTGATAATTCCCTCGCATGTTGTGATCTATTCCCATGACTGACACCTATGACGCAAAAAAGCATCCTCTTGCTAGAGTATGGATTAACGGCAAAGCACTTCTTGAGAAGACTGATGATGTGTCTGATAATAAGACAGGCGTTGACGATGAGAAGGTGATTTCAGAGCTTAGAGCCTTTCTTGGGAAATTATTGAGTGTCGACAACACC
>JAHZLG010000148.1 GCA_022599995.1 Alphaproteobacteria bacterium
CCCCGTTTTCGGTCAAATCGACACGTCGTATTGCCACGCATGGTGGTATTTTACCGCTGTTAGCCCTTGCAGCGTGCGGCAACGATAGCACGGCGGCGACAACACCCCCACCGAGCACTGACACAGATGAAGGAACCACCGATATTGGCGTTCTAGAGACCACGGCTGCCAGTTCCAGCGCAACGATCAACATCGCCGCGAGCATCACGAGTGTGTCTTTGGATACGAGTGCTGACTACTCGGCGACGATTACCGATGACGGGGCAACCTTCTTTGTCAATTTCAACCCTACAACGAACGTCGTGTCGGGCAGTGCGTTGCAATATCCCGGCATTTACAACGTCGTGATCAACTCGGCGACAACGTCGTTACGTGCCGTCGTGACGCTGTCGGGTGATCTCACTGCGGTGGCTACCGACCTCACCACGCTCACCCACACCCAAGACGCGCTGGATGCCAGCACCCAAGGCATCCTGCTTATCCCAGAGGTGTTGTTTCGCGATGACGATGACTTCGTCTTATCAGCCCAGACGTCGAGCACAGAGGCTGCACTACTCGCCGGGCTTAGCTTTGACGCCACAACAAACCGCTTCGTTGTCGACGAGGATGCCCTGCTGCCCCTGACGACCGAGCAAGGGGGTGTGTCCGTGGCCGACCACGATGTTGTCGTTGAGGTTGTGGCAACGGCGGCACAGGCGGATGGGTCGGATCAGCTTGCGACGCAGACGCTTACCCTAACCCTGAACAACGCGCCAACAGCAGACGCCGACGCCGTGACTGCCCTTAGCACAAGCCTGTTTACTGGTGTTAGCACCAACTACACGCTCAGCTCGTTGTTTCGCGACGAAGACGAAGACGCACTAACCTTCGCCATCGAGGCAAGCGATGACGCCATCGACGCCACCTATAATGCTGCCACCACCGTTGCATCGGTGAACATCACGGCTGAGGGCACCTATACGCTCACCATCACGGCAAGCGACGGCTTTGGGACGACAACCCAGCTTGTGACGCTCAGTGCCTCTTCTTCTTTCGATCTTGGCACCCTAGACCCGATCGCTGCCAGCACAACGGCCGCTATTAATCTTGGTGCGATGGGTCCTTCTGATACGCAGGCTGTGTACGCGGCGACCATCTCGGACGGTGCCGTTAGCTTTTCGGTTGACTACGACCCTGCAACGCAGGAGGTGAGTGGCAATGCGTTGCGCTATGCCGGTATCTACACACTGTCGGTTAAGTCGGCAAACGAGGCTGTACTGGCAACAGTCACCCTCACGGGCGACTTGGCGGCAGTAGATAGTGCTGACACTACATTGTCTCTTGAACAGACGGCACTCGATAGCAGCACCCAAGGCATCTTGCTTACCCCAGAGGCGTTGTTTCGCGATGACGATGACTTCGTCTTATCAGCCCAGACGTCGGGCACGGAGTCTGCACTACTCGCCGGGCTTAGCTTTGATGCCACGACAAACCGCTTCGTTGTCGATGAGGGTGCCCTGCAGCCGCTGACGGGGCAACAAGAGGGCGTGGCCGTGCCCGACCACAATGTTACCGTTGAGGTTGTGGCAACAGCGGCACAGGCGGACGAGGCTCCTGACCAGCTTGCGACGCAGACGCTCACCCTAAGCCTGAACAATGCCCCGACGGCTAATGCGGCGGGATTATCGGCGTTGAACACCGATCTTTTGGTCGGGGCTGGCTTTCGTTTTCCTGTTGCCCCGCTGGTTACCGATGAAGACCTGGATGCCCTCAGCATTATCATTGCGGAAGATCAAGCGGCGCTTATCTCAAGCTTGGACAACGGGTTCGCCACGGTTACCCCGCAGACGATCGGGGCGTACACCTTGGATGTTATTGCCAGCGATGGCAGGGCAATGTTCACCCAAAAGATCGATTTCGTTGCGCTCGACACCGCGAATTTCGGCGCGCTGTCTCCCGCGGCAGCGAGCATGGATGCCGTTGTTGTGCTTACCGACCAGTATGTTTTTGATGCGAGCGCTGTCTACGCGGCCACCATCTCGGATGGGGCGGCCGAATTCGCGGTGGATTTCGATAAAACGACAAATATGCTCTCAGGGGCTTTCATGCGGTATGCGGGTGTTTATGACCTTGCGGTGACCTCGAACGCGCTCTCGTTGCTCGCCACCCTGACGTTGACGGGTGATTTGGCGGCAGTAGATAGTGCTGACACTATCTTGTCGCATGCACAGACGGCGCTCGATAGCAGCACCCAAGGCATCCAGCTTGCCCCAGACGTGTTGTTTCGCGATGACGATGACATCGTCTTATCTGCCCAGACCTCGAGCACAGAGTCCGCACTACTCGCCGGGCTTAGCTTTGACGCCACGACGAACCGCTTCGTTGTCGATGAGGCTCTCCTGCAGCCTCTAACGGCGCAACAAGGGGGGGTGGCCGTGCCCGACCACGATGTTGTCGTTGAAGTTGTGGCAACGGCGGCACAGGCGGATGGGGCTCCCGACCAGCTTGCGACGCAGACGCTCACCCTAACCCTGAACAACGCGCCCACAGTTGATGCGGACGCGCTCACAGCCCTGACCAAGGAGCTTCTGAGCCTCACCCCCCACACCTTTAATGCCAATGCGTTGTTTTCTGATGAAGACGCCGATGCCCTGACCCTAAGTATTGCAACGCAAAGTGCCGGGTTCACGCCGATCTACGATGCTGGGACAGGCATGGTCACGGTGCAATCCTCAGCGGTGGGCGTTGCCACGCTGACGCTTTCTGCGGGTGATGGCACCACCACCACTACCCAAGAGATTGAATTTGTCTTTCAGGCGGGTGCAACCAAGGGCAAATTCGGTGGCGCGCATCTTTTGCTTGCCAATGATTTCGCCGATAACGAGCTGGTGATTGATCTCGACGACTACTTTCCGGAGTTTTCGACGGCGACCTATACGCCTCCTACTCTGCCCAATGTCAGTTTTGACATGAGCACCAATGAGTTGCGTATTGGCTCGGAAGCTTTGCCTGCGGCGGGCGACACCGAAGCATTCACAATAATTGCGACTCTTGGGGGGGAGGCACACCGCGAAGGCATATTGCTTTCGCGTGCTGTTGCGGCGGCGACCCCGGCGAGCGTGATTGCCGAGGGCAACGTTGCCACCTTCAAGGGCACCGACGGTGATTTTAGCATTCGGGCCACTGCGTCACACTTGCGCGATCACAATGGCGATGGCATTGCTGATGTTCAGTACCTTACCGGAGATGGGGCTCGAGATGATACCAAAATCAATGGGCACCAATTCATCCATTATGGTGGGATGGGGTTCACGGCACAGACCTACACGGCGAGCACAGGCGGGGTGCATGATCTGCTTCTGAATGAGGACACCGACAACGTGCGCTTGGGTATCGGCGGAAACTTCACCACATACCGCACGGACTACCTGCAACTGCTGTCAGCGGATTTGGACAATGACGGGCAGTTAGAGCACTTTATATCGATGAAGACTTATAATGGCAGCAACGCTAGTGCGGCGAGTCGCCATTTCTATGTCTCGGCGAGCGGCATGGCTGAGTCGGGCAAAACCACGTTGTCGCTCGATGGGGACGCAGTCGATGATATTGGCGATGGCGCGTCTGATGTGGCCATTACCCATACCTTAGACGAAAGTCCCGGCAATATTTTTCCTAATCCGGCGAGAAACTTCAGCTCGACGCTTACCGAGGGTGATATCAACGGCGATGGATTCATCGACGTCTTCGTCGGCCAATACGAGGTTGGTCCTGTCACCGATTTTCCTCTCAACAACAGCCTTGGCCGAGCACGAGTGCATTTTGGTCGTGACTACGAAACGCCCAGTACGGATCCGTTTTTTGGCGTCACCTTTACTTCCGAAAAAGGAGGAAATCTCCTACCGAACCCGATTGGTGATGCGACTGTTCTGGTCGACTTCAATGGTGATGGTCTTGATGACATGGTCGTTGCCTATGGTCAGTATACCCATACCGTCGAACGGACGGGGGCAGTTGTGGTGTACGGCACACCAACGACTGGCAACACGCCAACCACGATTGATCTGAGCACAACAGCGGACGCGCCGCCGATCCCTATGGGCTCCTATGATGTGCACTTAGCAGTGGCACCTGTGATGGACGACACCAAAGAGGATTCGGCTTTTGCGCGGGTTGCGTCTGCTGGCGATGTCAATGGCGACGGCTACGAAGACTTGATTTTCCGCGAGGACAACCAGGCGCATGCGGTCCTTTGGTTTGGCGGAGGCGTGAATGGGGCGGCACCGGTTAATGCAAGCATTGAAAATTTTCGTACCGATGCTGAATCGGCGAACGATCAGAAAATCATTCGTTTTGACAGCACGAATGATTTTGGCGATGGCACGGCCGGATTGTTGAATTTGACCGGGTATGTTGGCAGTGGGGATTTCAACGGCGATGGGTACAGTGATCTGGTGATTTCGGGCGAAACAAATTCCAACATTCGCCATGACAGCTCGAAGATTTGGATTGTTTACGGGCGGTCTGATGCCGATTGGGCGGCGCACGAGACCGATTGGGATTACCGTTATGCGCTGTCGAACACGGGTCTTGACGCGGATGAGGGCATATTTATTTCGGCGACGACTGGGCTCCCGGTGTTGGGCAATATTTCCTTGGGCGATGTCAATGCTGATGGGTATGATGATTTGTTGGTTGGCCGTGAGCGCTTGCCTGCCATACCCGGCAAGACTGACTGGGTGTCGTTGTACTTTGGCGGCAACACGCTTGGGCAACCACTGAGTGCCGAGGCGGAATATGGCACTGCTGGCAATGACACCTTGACGCTGGATTCGCCTGCTTTTGTCCGTGCGGCGGGGGGGCTAGGGGTTGATACGGTTGTCTTGTCGAATGCCTTCGAGCTTGATCTGACGAGCACCGGGTTTGCGGGGTCGGGGGTCGAGATTGACTATGGTCATCGCAATCGGCTGCGCTCGATCGAGGCGGTTGACCTTGATGGCACGGGGGGCACGTTGCGTCTTGACCCGCTTTCGGTCTACGGCATGACCGAGCGTCGGGCAGAGTTTGGCAGTGAGGTGGGCAAGGCGGCGATCGTCGTCCTTGGCGGAGGCGAGGATAGCGTCCACCTTGAGGGGGGGACGTGGGCAAAGACCTCAGACGCTGCCACCATCACGGGGTCGGGTGTAGCCGCCATTGATGCTGATATGTATGACATTTATGCCCTCGAAAATGCTTTGGTATACATCTCCACTGCCATTGCTGACGTGAGTGTGTAACTAGGGCACTAGTGCCCACTAGTGCCCCAGACACTAGTGCCCCTGACACTAGTGTCCAATAGGGGCAGCTTTTAAGACACTCCTTGAAACCTTCTCATTGCCGTTATCGCCGCTAATGTGGCTATCGGTTGATCGATTGGTTTCGGCCCAAGGTTTGCCCTGAATGCGCCATGGTACAATGCAAAAAACATCAGGCTTGTGAAGACGGCAAACCTTGCTCTTGCTCTTGCGTGTGCGTTCATGTACCCGAGCGGCAACCCCACGACTAACCGTGCCCGCGAAGGGGAATGTCCTACAGCAGTGTTTCCACGTCAAAATTGGGACAGGTTTTGTTGGGATTGAGGTCATTATGCCCCACAATCTCCGCGTCGGGGTGCGCCTCACCACACGCCGCAAGGAGCAGCCGCAGACGCGCCATCTGTGCAGACGAAAACGCCTGTGACCCGGTGAGGCAAATCGCAATCGACCCCGAGTTAAACCCGCGCTGCGCGGCGGGAATCTTGTCAATCGACCGCCCCAAGTGAACCGTCCCGTCTTGCGTGATCACAAAGTGATAGCCAATGTCCTGCCAGCCCCGCCCGTCAACATGCCACGACCGGATAGTCGCAATGTTATCACTCGACGGGCGATCAGAATCCGAACAATGAACGACAACCAAATGAATAGACCGCCGCGTCCTGAGCAACGCGACATCGGCAGCGAGATCATGTGGCGAAAGCGCACCCGATGGGCGAGTCTCCGCGGCAGCTCGATGTGAATCCGCCGTTGCGGCCGCGACGGGGCGATCCTGCACCAGTTGTTGCGTCCGCCCCTGCTCCAGCAGCTGCTCGCGCTTTTCCCAACCCGCCACAACCGTCGGTGGCGCAAAAGCAACCTGACGTGATGCCGCAGGGCCACTCCCCCCTTGTGCGCGGTCGGGCACTTGCCGAGCAGAGAAATCTCCCTGACGGTTCAACATGATCTTAACCAAACGGACAAACAACTGCCGCGCACCACTCGCCGCCACAATAACCGATACCCAAGCCAATTGAAAAACCAAGGGCACCGAAGCAGCCGTGTCAATCAACCGTGAAAACGATGACACGAACAGCTCCATCCCCGCCTGCGGCGATAAGACCACACTGATGTAAATCGCAAGACCAAAGACATACGAAAACGTGAGCAGCAAAGGCGTAACAAACACAAAAACAATCATTTCACGCGCAAAACTGGCCTGCCGCTCGGTGACGGCATCGATGTCGCCCGCCTGCAATAATGCCTGCGTTTCGAGATGTTTTGTCCTTATTTCGGCGTCGATCTTGGCCTCTATCAACCGATTGGCGCCGGTTTCAGCCGCAACAACCTTCTTTGCCATCCGGCCAACACTGGCCAAAGGGGAGTGTGCGAAAAGGTTTTTCAATCGATCAAACATGTTTTTTCCCTAGGAAGGACACGACAAGGCTGCTTCGTACGAACACCATGCATGGCAGGAAGACGACACCGCCAACGAAAATGCACCTGCTATGCGAAGGGTGGGTTACGCGCAACAGACGTGCGCGCGGTTGTGTGCGACCACGCCTTCCCATTTCTTCTGCCACGCAAGCGCGGCATCGGCATGGACATTGGCATGGAGATCGGCATGGACATTGGCATGGACATTGGCATACCTTCCTTCGAAGGCTGCATCCATGCGAGCAGTGCTGATTATCGTGTTTTCTTGTCGTTGCAGGTAGCCGCGCGATTTCCGCCTAATACGCGGTGTGTTACACCAAGAACAACGGATTGGTCACGGGATCACCCCAAGCGACTCTCATCGCCCGCGCGGTCTATGTCTGCATTGTGATGGCTGTGCTTGCGATGGTATCTTCATTGATGGTCGCAACGGCAGCACAATCCACCTCCTCTTCCTCTTCCTCTTCTTACCACAAGCGGGGTCGTCGCCCGGCTAGGGGTGGTGCCGGCAACGACCGACATGGCAGGCAATCAGGTGTATGCCAGCGCGTCGGCTGCCCCGCGAGAACAGAGGGGCGCACGATGCGAGGGAAGCACAGAACCGCGTCTGCGCGAGGGGCGCTCCAGCCTAGAGGTCGGCAACGCCGTAATGAAACAAGACAAAGAACACAGGGAGGTAAATCACCCCTGTGATCGCCGTGCAAAGCAAAAGGCGGCGTCCGATTTGCGGGTCTACCGGGGCACCCCGATCGTGACCTCTGCCGGGATTCGCCGCAGCCTGCAGCCCACGGGTGACGACGGGAATGAACACCAGCCACCAAAGGCAAACAAAGACCAAGACTGCAGAAACCACGCTCATCGGATCACCCCGCCATCAATCAGGAGGCGGAGGAGGGTAGGGCGGAGACCAGTCCCTCGTCGCTCACCCGTGGGACGTGCTCCAGCTCAAACAAGCACCCGTGATTGTCGGCAGGGTGCATGAAAGCAACCGGACGATCGTGGGCACCAATCTTTGCCTTGCCCAGCACGCGGACACCGTCCTTGCTGACAGACTCGACCGCGGCATCCAGATCAGCGGTTTCAAAGCAGACATGATGAATGCCGCCCTTGGGATTGCGTTCGAGGAATTTCGCCACCGGTGACTCGTCCCCCAGTGGGTGCAGCAGTTCGATCACCATGTTGGAAAGGAGCACGAAACTCGTGGTCACCCCATGGGCGGGAAGGTCAACCGGCGGGCGCACCTCGGCCTTCAACACCTCCCGATAGTGTGCCATGGCCGCGTCGAGGTCGGGCACAACAATCGCAATGTGATTCACTCGATCAAGCATGGTATCGTCTCGTGCTCCCCAAGGTCTGTGTGCGGTCTAGGCGATTGCGCGCAGGGCTTTGCGGACGGCCCCGATTGCTTCGTCGACGTGCGCTTCGGTGAAGGTCAGCGGCGGCGAAAAGGCAATGGTGTCTCCCGTCGTGCGTACCAAGACATTGCTTTCGTTGTAGCAATGGCGCAGGGCATCCAAGGCACGTTGCGTCGGTTGTCCGTCGCGGGGGGCAAGCTCCACGCCGCCAATCATGCCGAGATTGCGGCAATCGATCACAAAGGGTTCTCCTTTTAGGCTGTGAATCCCGTCCTCAAGCACCTTGCCCATCTTGTCGGGGGCACCGCGGGTATAGAGCCCTTCCTCTTCATAAACATCGAAGGCAGCAAGCGCGGCAGCACAGGCGAGCGGGTGCGCACCATAAGTATAGCCGTGCGCAAATTCGATCAGGTGATCAGGCCCCTGCATAAAGGCATCGTAGATGGCATCCTGTACCACGACCGCCCCCATCGGCACCGTGCCACTGTTAATGCCCTTCGCGAGGGTGATGATGTCGGGGGTAATGCCGAAAAAGTCGGTCGCCGAGAAGGCCCCAAGGCGGCCAAAACCGGTGATGACTTCGTCGAAGATCAGCAAAATGCCGTGCTTAGCCGTGATGGCGCGAAGCCGCTCAAGGTAATTGCGCGGCGGGATCAGCACGCCGCCCGACCCTGCGACCGGTTCAACCACCACCGCGGCAATGGTCGAGGCATCGTGCAGTGTGATCAGCTCTTCGAGTCGGTCGGCGAAATCCTCACCGTGCTCGGGTTGCCCACGGCTGTAGGCATTGCGATCGAGATCGTGGGTAGCAGGAAGGTGATAGACGCCGGGCATCAGGTGTCCGTACTTCTTGCGGTTGTAGGGGATTCCCGTGATCGCTGTTCCGCCAATGTTCACGCCGTGATAGCC
>JAHZLG010000149.1 GCA_022599995.1 Alphaproteobacteria bacterium
AAGCTCATCGCTATAGCGTCATTGTTCGTCATGAAGCACTGAAAACCGCGTGTCAACTATTGAACATACCATATTATGAAGGCAGTGCCTCATCTTTAGTGCGTGCACTGTTACCTATTCACGAAATCCGCGTCCCCGGTGCGCTTGAGATTCCCGCCGCGATCAGGCAATTGACGCGGGCCTCCTCTAGATGGGACAACGCAGATGGCGATGGGGATGTGCCCGCACATTGGGATGAGATTCACTCAGGTAACACCCTGTTCGTGGCACTGGGGTGCGTGATCCGGGGCGAGACCAGCCACTATGACATTGTGGCACAGGAATCCGCCCGCGGGCTCATGGATTTGGCGTTGCGCGATAATCTCTGCATCGGCAACGGTATCTTGACCACCGATACCCGCGCGCAAGCGATCGAGCGGGCCGACAAGGAAAAGGGCAACAAGGCTGCCCACGCCCTCGAAGCCGCCGCCGCACTGTGGCGAGTGCAAAAGCTGGGTCGTCATATCTCGAGTCTCCCGGAGGGGCAGTAGGACGTGGCAAAGAAAGGCAGCGGTGCTTCGAAACCCTCCCACCCCTCCACCCCGTCCACCCCCTCCAAACGGCTGTCGGGCCGCCGCCGTGCTCGCGTGCTTGCGGTGCAAATGTTGTACGCCCTTGTTGTGGGGGAGCAGCAGACCACCCTTCCGACGCGTGCCGTGCTCGATGAGGATGATGCCATGCTTGCCGATGCGGCGGCGGCTTCACCCGCCTCGCCGGCACCACCACCAATGACAGCGACACCAGTGCGGCCAGTGCGGTCTGCATTGGCGTCAGTGACGTCTTCTGATGACACCCCGCGCGACGCCCTATCCGTCGGAGCTTCCTCAGTCGAGGCTAACCCCGACGAAACTAGCCCCGACGAGGCTAGCCCCGACGAGGCTAGCCCCCACAAGGCTAGCCCCGACGAGGCTAGCCCCGACGAAGCCGTGCCTGAAGGCGCGGGTGAGGCACCAGATGACGCCTCGACCGCCGATCAGCTGCTCAAGCAACACCTGCCGCCGCACCGGTTGGCCGACGAGCTGCGCTGGAATTTCGATGCAATTGAAAGCCGTGCATGGATCACTGCCACGTCGGGCCGCGAGCCCGAACCTCTGCTATTCGTTCTGATCAGTTGTGGGCGCACCGAGATGATCCTGTCGCTTGCCATTCTGCGGCAACACGGCACGACCAAGGCATCCATCAAACGCACTCTTGCGGTGATTATCGGCGCCTATACCGACGTGGCCGCCATGTTCTACGCGCACCCTAACGAACGTCGTTTTGTTAATGGTGTCTTGGGGAAATTCCTGGCGGAGGTTGTCCACGCATCGGATGCATCCAATGTATCCGATGCACCCAATGCATCCAACGCATCCGATGCATCCGATCTATCTGACTTGCCCCCTGACCAATGAGGAGGCCGCACTGATCAGTGGCGCGCTTCTTGGTCGGCATCAACGATAGCCGCCCTAGTTCAGCACCACGGTGGTCGTGCGTCTCACGCGCCGCGTGACCCCGCACCGCCGCACGATGCGCGGTGTTCCGCGACCTAACGCCCCGATGCGGCGCGCAAGCGCAGGAAATGGTCGCGTATTGCCAAACGCTTGGGCATGGCGGGTTCACCCATGTACTCGCCGGCCTCATTGATGTCTTTGTAAGCGACCGATCCTCCCGTCAAGATAACCCCGTCGGTGATGGTCATGTGCGGGCCGAGGGCGGCTTTGCCCCCGAGAATGCAGTTGCGGCCGATTTTGGTGCTTCCTGCAACACCATTGTGCCCGATAAACATGGTGCCGTCGCCCACTTGGACGTTATGGGTAAGCTTCGATCCGTTGCCAATCATGACGGCGTGCCCGATGACCGTGTCACCGAGGGTGCCTCGAGCGATCTGAACCAGCCGCGCGAGATAACAGTTGTTGCCGATGAGAACCCGTCCGAGGTGTGGGAAATGGGTGATGTGATTAGGCTCCGAGGGTTCGAGGGCATGGTTGTGCATAAAGCCGTAGCCGCGGAGTCCGACGGACACGTCCGAGGCGAACAAGACGTTGTCGCCAATGATCGCCCGCTCGAGGAAGCAGCTTGGGCCAATGCTCACGTTGTCGCCGATGACGCATCCTCGTCGGATGATGGTGTAGTGGTCGACCACGCAATTCGTGCCTAGGGTCACCCCGTCTTCGATGATGGCAGTGGGGGCAATTTGGGCACAAGCAGGCAGCAGATCGCGGTCGCCCGCGACAGCGAACCCCGGGGTGTCGGTTATAGGATGCGGGTAGAGGGCAAGGGCAACCTCCATGAATGCGCGACGCGCGTCGGGCACCGCGACAATGTGAAAGCCATAGGGGATCGCCTCGGTGATCCAGGCAGCGTTGCCGTCGACGAGATTGCCGCTAATCAAAATCACCGCAGGCGGGGAGGACGGGGCTTCGTCTTCCTGTTTGGGGGTGGCGAGCAACTCGGTTAATTTCGTCTGCAAGGCCTGAACATACGGTTTGCTTGTGCAAAACCCGACCGTGCCGGGTTGCATGGCGGCAAGCTCGCTCACATCGTAAATCGTCAGCGAGGAGTGCAACGCCGCAAGCCCCTCGAGGATGTCTCCCAACAAAATGGGGATGGGCTTGGCATAAAATCGACGGTCGGGCATAGGGGCCCCATTCATTGGTTGGTGGGAGCAGCATAGGTTGCTCGTTACAGGGATTACAGGGCACGTGGCATGCCGGGATTACAGGGCACGTGGCATGCCGGGATTACAGGGCACGTGGCATGCCGGGATTACAGGGCACGT
>JAHZLG010000150.1 GCA_022599995.1 Alphaproteobacteria bacterium
ATTCTGATCATTGCGTACCTGACCCCGGTCGTTATCCTTTCTGCCCAACGCTATGGCTTGCCAATTCCGCAGCTGACCTACGGTTTGGCACTTGCTGAAATTGCCAATATCGAGCCGTCGCTGGGTATTACATCGGACAAAGCCTATGCAACTCCGTTTACCATCTACTCACCGCTAAACTTCTTTGCATTGATCTTCTGCTTGATGCTGGGAACGGCTTCGTTGCCCCACGTTCTGATGCGCTTTTTCACGACCCCCTCGGTCAAGGCCGCGCGTCGGTCAGTTGGCTGGGCATTGTTCTTCATCTTCCTGCTGTACTTCACGGCACCGGCCTATGCGGCTTTCGCGAAGCTCGAAATCTACTCCAATGTCCTTGGGGCGAGTATTGTTGATCTGCCAGGTTGGGTGCAAAGCTGGGGGCCACAAGGAGTTGGTCTTATCAGCATCAATGACATCAACGGCGATGGTATTTTGCAAAATGCAGAATTCGTCATCTCACGCGATGTTGTTGTGCTCTCGACACCTGAAATTGCTGGCTTGCCTTATGTTGTATCGGGCTTGGTTGCTGCAGGGGGGCTTGCCGCGGCACTGTCCACCGCCGATGGCTTGTTGTTGGCAATTGCAAACGCCTTCTCGCATGATGTTTACTACCGCATGATCAACAGCGAGGCGAACACCAAAACCCGTCTGACTGTTGCTCGTATCATCCTTGTGGTGGTCGCTATTGCGGCGGCATTCACGGCAACCTTTGCGCCGCCAAACATTCTTACTCTTGTTGCTTGGGCGTTCTCCCTTGCGGCGGGTGGATTGTTCCCGGCCTTGGTTCTCGGCATCTGGTCGACCCGTATTAACTCCCAAGGAGCGATTGCGGGCATGATTGTTGGCTTCGGCGTGACCTTGTTCTACCTTGCTGGCACCCAGTATTTTGGTATGGGCAAATGGTTTGGGCTGAATAACATCTCGGCTGGTCTGTTTGGCGTCCCGCTGAACTTCATTGTGTCGATTGTTGTCAGTAAAATGACCGCAACGCCGAGTGAAGACATGCAGCGTTTCATCCGCAGCTTGCGTCATCCCCGTGGTGGCACGCTGATGGAAGAAAAAGCAGAGTCTTAATCTGCATTGACTCTTCTAGGGGAGGGGACAGGACAGGGGCATGGCTTCGGCTATGCCCCTGTTGCTTTTTGGGCTGGCTAGCCAGACAGACTAGTCTGCAGGCTAGTTTGTGTCTCTTGCAGGTTAGGTTGTCGAGCAGTGCCCACTACAATGGGAAGCACTTTGTCTCTGGCAGCAATGTCTTATGGGCTGCTCTCTCTCTGCGCTTCACTTCCCCTGCCCCTAGTGTCGGACACTAGTGTCGGACACTAGTATCCGGCACAGGTGTCTAGGGCATAAGTGCCCCTAGTGTAGGGGCCTGGGCTTGGGCATGGGCATGGGCACCAGTGTCCCTAGTGTCCCTAGTGTTGGGCACTAGTGTCCGGCACAGGTGTCTAGGGCACAGGTGTCTCGGGCATAAGTGCCCTAGGCGGCGGAATTGGCTTGCAAATCACTCAGCAGCAACGGGGCGTGGAGCTTGCTGACCGTCTCTTTCGGAATCACCTGCCAAAAATGAGCCGATTCCTTGTGCCATTCTAACAATATCTGCTCGGCCCATTTCGAACGCGTCTCGTGGTGATGACGCTCGACCAGCCTACGACACTGGTCAACCCAGTGGGGCACTTCCATCCGTTGCCATGTGAGGGTCTGCGGATTCACCATTGAGGCGAAATGGTCGCTCGGATCATAAATCCACGCCATTCCCCCGGTCATGCCCGCGCCGAAATTGGCACCGACCTTGCCGAGAATGACGACGCGTCCCCCGGTCATGTACTCGCACCCATTCGCCCCGCATCCTTCAACGACTGCGTCCGCCCCCGAGTTGCGGACGGCAAAGCGTTCGCCCGCGCGTCCCGCAGCATAGAGCTTGCCGCGTACCGCACCATACAGCACCGTGTTACCGACAATGGTGTTCTGGGGGGTCTTGAGTGTCGACATGCGTGGGGGGGCGATGATGATGGTGCCTCCAGACAGCCCCTTGCCGACGTAATCATTCGCATCGCCGCGCACCTTCAAGGTGAGTCCTTGAACTGCCCACGCCCCAAGCGACTGCCCTGCCGATCCGCGCAGGCGAACCGTCAAATATCCTTCGTCCAATTCGTTCATGCCGAAGTGGCGGGTGATCTCCGAAGAAATACGCGCCCCAACCGTGCGATGTGTGTTCACGACACGATAATCAAGCTCCATCTTCTCACGCGACTTGAACAGGGCGGCGGCATCGCGAATCATGGCCACGTCCAGCGAATCGGGCACAGGATGCGGAGCCCCGGTCGAATACCGTCCGGTCACCTCGGGCAGGTCGGCGTACAGCTGCGGGGTCGATTCTTTGCTTTCCTTGCCCCTATCGCCGTGCTGCCCGACCTTCACGAGCAGAGGGTTGAGATCGAGATCGTCTAGCTCGGGGCTGCCTCGGCTGATTTGTTGCAGCAGATCGGTGCGGCCGATTACGTCGCCTAGCTTGCGGTAGCCCAATTCGGCGAGGATCGTGCGCACCTCATCGGCAATGAAGGAGAACAGGCGGATAACATCATCGGGGTGCCCCTTGAAATGATGCCGCAATCCCTCGCGCTGGGTGCAGATACCCACCGGGCACGTATTGGAGTGACACTGCCGAACCAAGATGCACCCCATTGCCACCAGCGATGCCGTCCCGATACCGTATTCATCGGCACCGAGCATGGCGGCGATAACAAGGTCGCGTCCCGTTTTCAGCCCGCCATCGGTGCGCAAGCGTACCTTGTCGCGTAATCCGTTCAGGGTCAGCACTTGATTGACTTCGGCGAGCCCCATCTCCCATGGCAACCCCGCGTACTTGATCGACGACTGAGGCGATGCCCCCGTGCCGCCACTGTGCCCCGACACCAAGATCACATCGGCGTGCGCCTTGGCAACCCCAGCAGCCACCGTGCCAATGCCATTCTTGGCCACAAGCTTCACGCACACCCGCGCAAAAGGGTTGATCTGCTTCAGATCGTAGATCAGCTGTGCCAAATCCTCGATCGAATAAATATCGTGATGGGGAGGGGGAGAGATCAACGTGACCCCCTCGGTCGAGTAGCGCAATTTGGCGATCAACGAGGAGACCTTGAACCCGGGCAGCTGTCCGCCTTCGCCGGGTTTTGCGCCTTGGGCGATTTTGATCTCGATCTCGCTGCAGTTGTTCAGGTACTCGGCGGTGACCCCGAAGCGTCCCGAGGCGACTTGTTTGATCGCACTCGATGCATTATCGCCATTGGCGCGCGGGGTATAGCGGAGGGGGTCTTCGCCCCCTTCCCCCGAGTCCGACCGAGCCCCAATCCGATTCATCGCCACCGCGAGGGTTTCGTGCGCCTCAGGGCTAAGCGCACCGAGAGAGATGCCCGGAGCAACCATGCGCTTGCGGATTTCGGTGACCGACTCCACGTCTTCAATATCGATGGGGGTCTGGTCGACAAATCCCAGCAAGTCGCGCAGATGAATAGGCGGCAGAGTCGCCAGCCCCTTCAGATACTCTTTGTAGAGGTGGAACGAGTCGACGTGAATGGCCCGCTGGAGCAGGTGAATCGATTTTGGGTCCCATCCATGGGGTTCTTTTCCTTGGCGATAGCGATAATACCCCCCGACGCTCAGGGCAGTTTTTGAAGCTTGGCCATCGGCGCCGCGTGTCCCGCCTTTTGCGTTCGTTTTGATGCCCCACACCGCGTGATTGTGACGCCGCAGGCGTTTCTCCAGCCCCTCGATGCCGAGCCCCGACAGGCGCGACGGCAACCCCGGAAAATACGCCGAGACCAAAGCCCGCGACAGGCCAAGGGCTTCGAAATTGTAGCCGCCGCGATAGGATGTCAGCACCGAAATCCCCATCTTCGACATGACCTTCAGGATACCGCTGTCGATGGCCGAGGCGTAGCGATGCAATCCCTCCTCGAAGGACAACCCACCGAGCAACCCGCGCTCTTGTCGTTCGGCAATGGTCTCTTGTACCAGCCACGGGTTGATTGTTGTCGCCCCCACCCCAAGCAACACCGCAAAATAATGCACATCGAGGCAGTCAGCCGCGCGCACGTTGATGCTGGCATAGCTCCGCAGCCCCTCGCGGATCAGGTGGTTATGCACCGCAGAGGTGGCAAGAATCGGCGGAATTGCCACGCGCTGGCGGCGAATCTCGGTGTCAGCGAGCACCAAGAATGTGCGCCCGGCCCGCACGGCTTCCTCGGCTTCTTTCAGCAGGCGATTCATGCCGGCGCGCAGGTTCTCGTCGGCCTGCAAGGTGAGGTCGATGGTGGCGGTTTTCTTGCCCTGTGCCTCGATCAGTGCCTGAAAGCTGGCATTCAATAAGACCGGCGACGGCAACTCAATGTAGTCGAGCCGCTTGTTGCCCGGATTCAGAATATTCGCGCCATTGCCGAGGCGTGTCACCAGGCTCATCACATACCGCTCGCGCAACGAATCGATCGGCGGGTTGGTCACCTGGGCAAAATTCTGGC
>JAHZLG010000151.1 GCA_022599995.1 Alphaproteobacteria bacterium
GGCGAGAACGACAATCTGATCGTGCAGAAGCTTCTGGCGAATCGTAACCAGATCGGCATCTTTGGCTACAGCTTCCTCGAATCCAATGCGCATCGGCTCGATGGGATTGCCATCGAGAAGGTGAAACCAACATTCGATGCTATCTTGGCGCGTGACTACCCTATCTCACGGGCACTTTACTTGTATGTGAAAGCCCAGAAGGTGCCGAGCAAGCCGACAATCGAGGCCTTCCTCGCCGAATACACAAAGAACTCCACGTGGGGAACGAATGGTTACCTGGTAGATTCGGGGTTGATTCCGCTCAGTGCGACAGATGCCCGCACGCAACGCCGCCGGGCACGCAATTTGGTGCCATTGAAGCTGGATGATCTCCCTGAGTGACACGACGCTGGATGCCTGCTTTGCAGGAGGGCGCGCGGCCATCGTCCGGCTATTCCCTGCGCTACGGCAGCTATTGATACTGCAGCTATTTGGTTGCTATCAGCGACATGGTGGCTGGCCACCGCTGTTTGACCGCCGCTGCTGGCCACCGCTGTCACCTATGGCGGCTAGCCTCGGTATGTTGACTGCCGGAGATTATCGAAAGCAATAAGCACGCGCTCGAGATCGTCACCCGTTGGGTTTTTGAACCTTGCCTTGTCGAGCCCCACTGTTATTTGCACGACACCGCTTGTGTGGAGCAAGCTGGGGGGGTAGGGAAACATGTAGCCAAAAGCGTTGATGTCTGTATCGGGCTCGATGCTTGTCACCACAAGGGAGGGCACGCCGAGAATTACCGCCAGATGTGCTGCGGCGGTGTCGGGGGACAGCAGCCAACGCGACCGTCCAACCATGAATTCCAACCAGTTGAGGTCGTGGTCTGCCACCACGATCAGCACCCGCTCGCTGAGGTGGCACACCTGAACCGCGGGCGGGGAGGAGTGAGGGGTGGAGGGGTTGCGTGCCCCCGCCGGGGTGGAGGGGTTGCGTGCCCCCGCCGGGGTGGAGGGGGAAAGTGCAAGGATGGCTTCTATTCGCCCCAGTGTTTCATCGGGGAAGTCTTGAAGTATCTCAGGGAGAATGGGCAAAACGAGAGACGCATCGGCATAGGTGGTGAACAGGACGATCGATTCCAACGGCTCGTAGGTCGGCGCGGCATTCTCTGCCACATGCTCGGGCGCGGCATTCTCTGCCACATGCTTGGGTGCGGCATTGTCTGCCACATGCTTGGGTGCGGCATTGTCTGCCACATGCTTGGGCGCGGTATTCTCTGCCACATGCTTGGGCGCGGCATTCTCTGCCGCATGATTAGGTGCGGCATTCTCTGCCGCAGGGGATCCGCGGCGGCTCGTCGAGAGGGCACGCCGTATCACGTGGCGATACAAATCACCCGAAAGAAATCGATGCTGACTGCGCGTCGCAAGGTTGATCAGACCATACCGCTCGGGCAGGGCAGGGTGCTGCAAAGAGAGGTCGGTGTTGTGATACTGCAGCCGTACCAATCGACGGCAGCTGTCATCCCAATCGGCAACCCCTGCCGTCATTGTTGCTGCTGTTGCTCCGACATCGGCCAAGGGCAACCCAGCAGGTGATGCCACGGCAATCTGCGCATGGGCAATCTGCGCATGGGCAATTTGTGCCAAATCATAAAATCGTTCGATGGCGTGCCGATGGACACTTTCGAGCGTGCCCTCAGGGGTGTCTTCGGCTGTTCCCTGCGCGGTGACGGGATCGACAAACGGAATACGCGACGACATGGCGCGGACGACCGGCAAGGTGTATTTCGACGATAGCCAGACGAGCACGCGTCCAAGGTGGGGTTCCCCCTTCCATAGCCCGTATTCGGGGCCAGGGGCATACATCCAAATGTCGCGTGCCCCGATTGCCAAGGCGACCGTATCATAGATCAGTGGATTACGGGGGATTTGGGGAAACAGCACCCGCGCGATTCCTAGTCTTCGCAACCGTGCGATGGCAGTGAACCGATACTGCCAGTGACGCGCCAGCTTATTGGGGTTGACCGCAATCAATCCCACGTCCGTCATGCCGCTATGTCGAACAAAACGGTAGTGTGCAGGCTGGAGAGGGTACTCGGTGAACCAAACCACGGTAAGCTGTCCTTTGTCGCCGCCGAAGGCTGCATGCAGGGTGGGCAACCAGTGACTGTTCACAAACAACTCGCCGAGTCCGCCATAGCAGAATACCAGCGTGGTCTTTGGCGTTGCCGCCGGGGAGGGCACCGAAAGACGGGCGAGCCCATCGATCAGCCGAGTGCCCCGCCACCCCCTGGGAAAGCGATCTTGGCGTTTGATTCGTTTTTGATACTCAGCGAGCAGGGAGTCCTGCGATCGGAACACGTGCGACGTGCTATGGATTGCCGCTATATCACTGTGCTCTTTGACGGTGTCATCGTGTTGTGTCATCGTCGCTCCCATCTGTAGTCATCGTCCCCATGCCCACGGTCACCGTGTCTACGACGACCGTGTCCGACGGGGAAGACACCAAAGCCCCCATGACCTGATCGTATACCCGATCAACGGTGATTGCCGCCATCGATTGGGCTGCGAAGGCCGCGTCTTTTGTTCTTTGTCCATCGAACGGCGTGCCGCGCATCACCTCGCCCGTTTTGGTTAGGCGACCACTGTCGAGGGCTGGAGGGACACTAGGCAACCAAACCCCGTAGCGAGCATCATTGGACGGCCCAAACAACATGAGAAAATGAGGGTGTCCTGTGCTGTGGGGCAGATTGGTGCGCGGCTGTATCGCCAGACAGGTATGTACCATGCCCGTGTCACTGCCAATCACCACGCGCGCCCGAAGCGATGCCTGCGCAGCAACAACAGGGTCACGGTGGCTGATAAGGGAGACTCCGGCGTCGGACAGTGCAGAGGCTTGCGTGCGCTGGGAGTCAGGGACAAGGGCAACGACCAATCGTTGAACGGCTTGCAGGCGGGTTGCCAACAGGACGTAGTGCTCGATTGGCCACTGCTTTGGCTGCCACCCCGCAAACGGAATGAAGAGCACATCGCACGCAGGGAGCGCAACCGCCTGCTCGGCCTGTTGCTCAGACGGAACAATGACCGGCACACTCGACCGAAAATGAGACGATAATTGGGCGACAACATGGCGCTCTTCGGTTGAGGTAACCGGCCTATTTGCCCCGCGCGACCTTGCCAACTTGCGGGCGATGGAAGATTGCTCGGTGGTTGTCTTGGGTGTTCTTGCGGGTGCAGGCGTGGTTGTCGGTGTGGTTGTCGGCGTGGTTGTCGGTGTGGTTGTCTCTGCGGTGCTGGTTTTGGTCGTGGCAGTGTTCTTGGCTGCTGTGCTGGTTCGGGCCGCCGACTTCTTGGGTGGGGGAATTTGTCGCCGCCCGCCGCCCCACCACCGGCAAAGCAGGAGCGAGACCGGCGAGCACCGCATATCGATCACGCGATCGAAGCGTCCGACGCCCAAATCCGCGATGAGGTTCCTCCAGTGTTGCCCGCGTGGTTGTCGATCGAAGGCATGGCAGACGGCCGTTGCGCCCGATCGCGTGTGCACTCCCTGATAGAGCGGAAAGGCATGCGATGGCACGGCAATGACTAGGCGGTCGACCTCGGCAGCAAGGGTGTGCACAACCCCCATGGCAAAGACCAAATCCCCCAAATGACTGTTGCCGATAAACACCCCAGACCGCACTTGGGTCATGCAGGTGTCCGCTTCTCGGCGACCGCGGCCCGGAGATTCTTCATGAATTTCCCCACCAGCATCCGGGTGAACCATCCGAACAGGAACCCCATTACCTTTGCCACCCGCGATTTCATCTCGATGCCGAGGGTGTAGGTCATGGCGGTGCGGTTTCCCTCAAGGGGCCGAAAGGCGTAGCGCACCCGCATAAAAAAAGAGTCAGAGTAATTGGAGACCTCCAGATACTCGCCCTGACGATAATCAAGCACCTCGCCCTTATACTCATTCACTTGGCGCCCCTCTTTCACCCACATGCGAAATTCGGTGCCAATAGGATTTTCCGGATCGTAGGTGCCGATGTACTCGATGCCTTCGAGCCCCTCCATCCACAGCTTGATGTACTCGGGCGAGTCGACATATTGGAAGACCTCATCGATGGGGGCATCGAATTCGACAATGGTTTCATAGTGCTTCATGGGAACCGAATCAGAAGAAGACAAAGAACAAAGAAAACAGCAACAGATTTGGCACGAAGTGCTGGCACCTCATGCGTACCCCTCGCAACAGGTGGGGTACAGGGGGCACCGACAACACCAGCAGACTAGCACCGATTGGCATAGCTGACAATGTACCTTGTCGCACCTTGTCGCACCTTGTCGCACCTTGTCATCCCTGCTCGCGCCTTAGTTCGCACCTGTTTGCGCCTTGTCCCTTGTCATATCTGCTCGCACCTGTCCCTCACGCGATTCTTGGACACACCTGCGCGCATGCCCTCGGTTGAAAAGACGGTTGTCGCTCGTTATCATAAGATGCGTGGACTGCCGAAGCGACGCCCATCGTGCGTGCGTTGCATGTCACTTCGTGTCATCATACCCTTCGTTTTTTCCTCCACCCCTGTGCCTTGCTGGCAACGGAGCATTCTTTGTCTCAGTCATTTGATATTGTTGTTATCGGCGGTGGCCCCGGGGGCTATGTTGCCGCTATCCGTGGGGCCCAGCTTGGGTTTACCGTGGCGTGTGTCGAGAAACGCCCGACCCTCGGAGGCACCTGCCTCAACGTGGGCTGTATTCCTTCCAAGGCGTTGCTCCACCTTTCCGAGCGGTTTGCCGCCCTTGGCAAGGAAAATGAAAAGATGGGCATTTTCGTGGACAACCCCCGCCTCGACATGACGAAGGTGCTTAAACACAAGAACGACATCGTGGCGCAGCTGACGAAGGGGATCGACTTTTTGTTCAAGAAAAACAAGGTCACCTCGTTTGCTGGGATGGGACGCATTCCAGCCGCAGGGGTTGTTGAAGTGCAGGCGGACGATGGCACCGTTCAGCAATTGCACGCGAAGCACATCGTGATTGCGACCGGATCAGAGGTGGCGACTCTGCCGAACATTGCCGTCGATGAAGTCGATGTGGTGAGCTCCACCGGGGCACTCGACTTCGATGCGGTGCCCAAGCACTTGGTCGTGATTGGCGGCGGCGTGATTGGCCTTGAGCTCGGCATGGTGTGGCGTCGGCTAGGTGCCGAGGTCACAGTGGTCGAATTCGCCGATCAGATACTGCCCGGGCAAGAGGACATCATCACGAAAAAGATGGCGTCTTTTCTGAAGAAGCAAAAATACAAGGTGATGACAAAATCCGCCGTGACCGGTGTGACGAAAGCCGCGGATGGCAGTCTTTCGGTTGCGGTTGCTAGTCGCGATGACCCGGCGAAAACATCGGCCCTTCAAGCGGACAAAGTGCTGGTCGCGACGGGACGGCGTCCGGTAACGGCGGGGTTGGGTCTGGAGGCACTCGGCATTGCGACTGACAAGCGCGGGTTCATCGCCGTGGGCGGTGAAGGACGCATGCCCTTCGAAACCGCCGTGCCCGGTATTTATGCAATTGGCGACTGCGTCCCCGGTGCGATGCTGGCACACAAGGCCGAGGACGAAGGCGTGGCGTGTATGGAACTGCTCGCGGGGCAGCACCCGCATATTGACTACAATTGCATCCCTGCTGTGGTTTACACGAATCCTGAGATTGCCTCGGTTGGCATGACGACGCAAGCCTTGAAGGCAGCCGGCCGCGAGGTTGTGACGGGCGATTTTGCGATGAGTGGCAACTCCCGTGCGCGGGCGGTATCGGAAACCGAGGGACTGGTGCGGGTGATTGCCGACCGCCATACCGACCAATTGCTTGGAGTACACATCATGGGTGCCCACGCGGGCGAGATGATCCATGAAGCTGTCGCTGTCATGGAGTTCGGGGGATCGGCAGAGGACATTGCACGGCTGTGTCATGCGCATCCTACGTTCTCTGAGGCGGTCAAAGAAGCTGCCCTTGCCCTTGATGGGCGGGCTATTCACGCCTGATCGGTGAGGGGCGGCGAGGCCTCTGCGACGCATCGATTGGACACTCCGGACATATGGTCTATGTGTGCCATGGAGGCTTTCTCCCACCTTCCTGTCCAGCCGCCGTTGGCCACCTCTTTTGGCAGTCGTCACTTGTTGCTGTAGCAGTCGTCACTTGTTGCTGTAGCAGTCGTAACTTGCTTGCTGTAGCAGTCGTCACTTGTTGCTGTAGCAGTCGTCACTTGTTGCTGTAGCA
>JAHZLG010000152.1 GCA_022599995.1 Alphaproteobacteria bacterium
CAGGTTTCAATGCGGTAATAAGTTGATACCTAACATAGGGAGGGTTGCCGATCACAATGTCGAAACCGCCTGCCTCCATGATGCTGGGGAATTCTTTGTGCCAGTTGAAAGCGTTCTCTGGGTCAATGGCGGGATCGTCGACAACGGCATTGCCGACGCGAATGTTCTTGTCGAGCGAAACGAGCGGGTCGCGATTATTGGCAATCTTTAGCCACAAAGATAAGCTGGTGATCTCGACTGCCTCGGCACTGATGTCTACCCCATAAAGACTATCTTTCAAGATGTCGCTTTGGAAATTTGTGAATAGCATGGGCGCGTTCAGTTGCCGCAATTCCTTGTTGATCCGTTCGCCCTCTGCGACAAGATAATCGAATGTTGCGACAAGGAATGCTCCCGATCCGCATGACGGATCGAGAATGCGCAGGGCTTTAAACCGCGCGAGGTAAGCCCCCCAAAATTCGATGTGCTGGGGGGTGATTTTGCTACGGTCGCCTTTGGCAATTTCTGCTTCGGTCAATTCTGGTAGCCGAGTCTCCCCCAATTCATCGCGGATGTTCGCAAGGTAGGGCGTAAGCACGGCATCGACAAGATATTCAGTCACAAAGTCGGGGGTGTAAAATGCGCCTTCATCATGCCTTCGGGTGTCGGCCTCGGTGCCTTTTGCTTCGGCATGCAATAGGGCAAGGTCGGTAATCGACTGTTCAAACACGTGGCCTAAGATGTTGACACTGAGATCAGATGCAAAATCATATTCTGCAAGTTTCTGGTATCTTCGCATGAGTTCATCAGGCAAGCGAAGGTTATCCAGTTCCGCATCGGTGCGAAACAGGCCGCCATTGTAGGCTGGCAAGTCTAATGGTATGCTTCCTTTGTCGAGGCCGTTAAACAATCCCTTGAAATTATCCCAAATGGGTTGGGGTAGGTACGGGTTAAACTGCATTGCCCCTTTTATGGTGCCGCTGTGAATAAAGCCTTTGTCTTCTAGGAATGCAACGAATAGCAATCTGTCTATAATCTTCTGTGCCAAACGGATGCTATCGTTGGCATCGGGATGCTGGTCGCGGATGGCGTGCCAGGTCTCTTCGCGTATGGCTTTATAGGTGCGATAAAATTCATCGGTGATGCTTTTTAGTTCTGCTTCGCGGCGGGCAAATAACTGGTCGGCGTGGGATGGCTTGCCATCGAGTGGCAACATTCGATCGGCGTGCAAAAGTGCAAACAACAATTGTAGCTGCTGGGCTTGGTCGGGTTGGGTAATTTTGGCAAGGTCAAAATGCAGGGCGTACTTTGATGATTTGCTGTGGTACAACCTTAGTTCTTTGTAGTTGCTAACGATTACCCACTGTACGTTGTCGAATTTGTGGGCGTACGAAAAGGCTTGATCGACTGGGGTTCGTTTGTCGTTTATTCTGGTTTGTCTGCGGTCGAGATCAATGCCTAGGCCTTTCAGTTCGATCACGACATGGACGCTTGGCGTTTTACTTTCCGATTCGAACAAGCCTAACACGCCATCGGGGCGGGTCTTATCGACTCCGGTGTGCTTCTCACTGGCAAGCGTCCATTGGTATTCTCCAGCCTTGCGTTTCTGGTAGCCTAAGGCATCAACGAATACATCAGTAAAAAACTGTTCGTGGAGGTCGGTCTCGGTTGGTTGGTCGGCTTTAAGTCTTGCCAATTCCTCCAGAATGAAAATTTGCCATGCGCGCATTGCCTCTTTCTCTTCGGGGGCAAGAGTATATACGTTGGCAATCGTTTCTTGGTATGTCGGGCTAAACAGATTCAAATCGGGATTCCTAAGTTATTGTGCGATTGCTACTTCGATCGTGACTAAGATAGCAATAACCGTCGCAACGAAACAACGCAGTGTATGTATGGCAAAAGTATTCACCCTGCAAAGTGGCCTGATTGGCATTTCACAAGATGCCGCCTTGTCGATTGCATCGTGCTGATGCAAGTACCAGCAGCATGGTTACCAGCCAAATGGGGTGCATCTCCAGTCGCGTTCGTTGCCTATCGTGTCAGCTTCAGCTGGTGCACGCCTTCTGACTGTTTTCCAAAGATCCTCGTTGAACATCCCCATTAATACGCAGTAACGCATAATCTGCAACAATTTCCCTCTCATGTGATGTCTCTCATGGTTGTGCTTCTGAGAAAAATAAGACTCGATGGTATAAAATTCTAGTTCAGCAGTGTCGTACTTATTCTTATCTGGTAAAGCGTAAAAGTCATCAAAATATTTAAACAAGTCACGGCACAATTCTGTGCTGATAGAATAGGCACTTTCGAATGGGTCTGTGGGAAAGTCCTCCGAACGATAATCATCATGACATATTGGCGGCATCCTATATTCGAAGGCGTAAGCGTAGGCCTGCTCACTTCTCAGCGCAGTCACATCACTGTATTTTTCGGGTGCTTTATGCTCAATTCCCGCAAGCTTATCCAGCCTTCGATTAAGATCGTATGTATTTTTGACGTACTCGCGTCTTGTTTCGTAGGTGGCTTGTATGGCCATCGCTATAGTTGCTTTTTCCATTTATTAATCACCAGAATGTTAGAGTGGGGATTTTTGTGTAGAACGATGGTAGCGCGGCAAAGCTTTATCTGCAAGCTGTGATGCCCTTGCCATGCGCGCAATGCCTCGACTGCCTCTGATGGCGGTGCATACGTGCTCGCAATCGCTTCTTGGTATGTCGGGCTAAGCAGGTTCAAGTCAAAATTCCTTGATGATTGAGCGGCCGAGAAATCAACAAGCATCAGGTGAAAGATGCCAAGAATGGCAAAACTTCGCTTCAAGGATAAGCAACTTAATTCTTTATTCTTGATCTCCATCTTTGTTAGAGCGAATTATCCACTGCCAGAAATTATCTACGAGTTCAAAGAACACCCTAGATTTAGTTATCCTTCGAAAAACAAAAGCCGGAAACAAGCATACGGGGAGAATACAAATTACGGTAACAGAATGAATCGTCCAGACAGTGATCTTATATACTTCGTATGGAAAAACAGGCTTCTCATGTTTATCTTTCACGAATGCCATATAGGATAGTAGCC
>JAHZLG010000153.1 GCA_022599995.1 Alphaproteobacteria bacterium
CACCTTCGAATGCCCTGGCTCAGTCGCCTTATGTCACTGGGGAGATTTTCAGTCTTTCTGACCTTTACCCGCATGTCTTAGAGGGCGGTTTCAGAGAGGCCATGGGCACGTGGGAAAACGTGCTTCTGCCAACCGGATTTCTCGTTCAGCCCGTTATGGAGATGGCACAACAACAAGGGAACTTGTTCGAAAGTCAGCGTGCATCATACGGTGTCCATTTCTTCATTGCGCAAATCAAGCCCGACTTTGTGGCAATTTTTGGCTGTACAGGTCGCGCATCACTGGCAGCCATTCACGCCACCAAGCAGGGCATCCCATGGATGATGCTTGAGACGGGATTCTTCCTTGATTCCTTCGTTGTCGACACCAATGGGCTTCATTGCCTTCCCAAAAATCGTGAGATAGAAAGCCGTTGGCATCACCAGTTGGCCAGTCATGCTTGCATCGCCCGTGGAGAGGAATTCCGCATCGAGTGGGTGACAAAAAGGGAATCGCGTGAAGAGCAGGTGTCCGACAATTCGCGCCTTGCTCAGCTTCGACGGTTCAAGGGGCAATCCAAGCTGTTATTCATTATCGGACAAGTGCCTAGCGATACCAGTGTTGCCATAAGCTCGAAGCGCTTTCTTGGCATGATGGATTTTGCCCAGCAGATATGCGGTCTGCTTCCGAAGGGGTGGAAGGCGGTTATCAAACCGCATCCTTCGGGCAAAAACCTCCTCAATGCGATCCGGCGCCCCAACGTGGTGATTGTCGAGAACCTGAACATCCACGATCTGTTCGATCTGTCCGATGCTGTTTGCACGCTCTGTTCGAATGTTGGCTTTGAAGCTGTTCTTGCGGGGAAGCCAGTCTTGGTGGCGGCAGACCCGCACTATGCCCATAAGGGAATGACCATCGATTTTGGTGCCCCCGACACTTTCTTGCAGGCATTGCACGCCGCCGAGTCATTTGTTCCCAATGACACCCTGATCGCGAATTACCTTGGTTACTTGCTCACGGACTATCTTGTTCACACCGACGACATTGATGCCCTGCGGAGGAAAATTGCCCGGGCTAAGGAATCGCTGGCAGCAGCCGACGACGCGGATGCTATGTTCGACGGGAATATTCCCCCCCAAGTTGCCGCGCAGATCGACCAAGTACGCCACGCGCCAAAGCAACATCGGGCAGTGCATGAAGGCTTGGTGCAAGAGGGGGTTTCACTAGGGCTTCGTTTGGCTGCCTTGCTCGATCAGATGCAGGGAGGGCGAGGCCATGGCAATATTTTGTGTCCGGCAGATTATGGGGCAGGGTTTGTGCGGCGGCTGTGTCGGCACTCCGGGTTTCGCCGGTTGGATATTGTGACCCCAACCGAGCGGCTATATACGATGAAGGAGCGGTGGCGGCACTTCCGGCGCCGCGTGCGGTTTATCACCGACGCCACCCTATATGACGATCATGCGATCGCACGATTAGAGCCACAATCATATGACCTTATCCTTGGCATCGAACTGATTGACAACGAACTCGACCCAGTGACGATAGTGAGGAATGCCATCGATTTGCTGCGCAGCAATGGATTGTTACTGCTTGGCTCCGTAAGCCAGCCCCTTGTCGAGGCAGTCGTGACGGCACTGGATGGGGCAGTGATGATGCGTCCTCTGGGACAGATGGTCGAGTCGGAGGCAACACTGCTCGATGAATTTGTTTTCCAGCATACCCGCCAGCGATGCTATCTGCTTTGCCGACAAGGCAACGACTCAGCCCTCTTTGCGTAGCCCCGACATATCAATTCGATGGCAAACCCCGCCCTTGAAAGACACTGTGTCGCGTGTCGAGGGCAGTGCCGATGATGGCAAGGAAATCCTGAAAGAAATTTATCGAAGCAATTGCCTTTGTTGGCGTATGGTCTGTCAGCACACCGGGTGACTAATTGACGAGCGTTGGTGTCATCGAAGACAGCAAAGGTCAGGCATTGGCGGACGTCGCAAGGGGGGCGTCCTCGATGTCGTGCGGGTGAACGCCAAGATAGCCGCAGGGTTGCCCGTCGAGTAATTTTCGTGCCCCCTCGGCAAAAAGAGGCAGAACCGTCGCACGAAAATGCCGGTGGGAAAGGTGGTGGTACTGTTCAAAAACAAGCTTCACATAGCCCTGCTTCGTCATCGGGACATAGTATGCGGGGTAGGGAATAAAAATGCCGAACAAGTATCGCAGGTTGTCGTGGAAGTCACTCAAGATGGTCAATTGCGGGGTTCCCACAGCATAGGCAATATGGGCGTGCCCAGTGTCCTCCGAGATCGACAACGCCGCATGACCTATCAGTGAGGCAAAATCGACAATCGATGCCAGCTCGAAGGCCAAATGAATCCGCGATAACGATTCTTCATCGAGTTGGGTGGAAATGTTGCGCACGCTGTCATAGTGTTTGCGCGAACAGGTCAAGACAAGGTCGTGATCAAAATTATGTAACAAAGACTTAATGACGTCTAACCAGGAAAATGGTGACCAGCTCTTCCAGTTGACCGTGGTGCCGATTCCAAGCACGATATAGCTGTTTTGGGGCAAAACGTAGTCGCTCCGCGGGGGGGCGATGGTTTGGAGGGGCAACGAAGGGCGCATGGCGTTTGCCTCGAGCACAGCAAACACATCATCGATCGTATGGGGGTTGACGCCAAACCAGTCTGCTTCGATGGGAGATCGCCAATCAGAGTGATCAAGTGGTGTGACCGATGGCTCCATCCTCCGTGCAAGAATGTCTTCGGCTTTTTGTGTGTATTGATAGAGAAGGCGTCGCTGAAGAAATTGCTTGCTTGCCGTTTGTACAAAGTAAGGTGGAGTCCGTGGCGAAAACTTTTGTGCCAGAATCCGTTGTGGCTGCGCACAAAGCGCAAGGGCATCATAGAAAAATACATTGCGCACTGCCCCGGGCACATAAATATGCGTGGCAGCAAGACGATACAGCCCGATCGTGATTGCTAGCCGATACAGCGGGTTAAGCAAAAACTTCTTGCGATGGACGTAGATCACCTCCATCGCAAACAAGGAGGCAAGTTGCGCGATAATCGTCTCGCCAGCCTGAACTTTTTTCTGAAAGGCTTTCCAACGAAAGGGATAGCTCAGGCGCAGTTTTGTTGAAAGCCTTACTTTGTTCTCGGAGATTGCCACACCGATAAACCGATGCCCAGCAAAAGCGGGACTCTGCCGCAGGGTATGAAAAACCCCCATGGTGATGCAGGAATCGCCGAGTGGCCCCTCGAACATGAACACAAAAGTTTTCGGGGCTTTGTGCTTGCGGGGACGCCGCACCAAAGGACGGCAGAGCCGCCATAGCAAGAAGTACAGGTGAAGCCGAAGGGTTCCCCGTCTTTGCCAAGTTGGCTGAAGGATATGCGGCCCGAAAATATCGTCATAGTATTTCGAGCCGAGCAAGTACTGCTGGCCGAAATCCGGCGATCGCACGGCTCGCGACCGATCGCCTTGCGACTCATCGGGGGGTGAGGCGGGGCGTGACGAGGCGTCTGTCATGCGTTACGGCTTTTTTAGACTAAAACAATGTTATTCACGGGCGAGGGACAGTCTCCCCCCAATACCCATCGGCAAGAGCAACCGCCACGCTTGTTGGCGGCATCAATGGCAGCGCGCACGTTCAAATCAACACGGGCGCATCGGGTGACAGTGCTCGATCCTTCGCGGCAACCCCTCCCGCCCCTATCGCCCCAGCACCACCAGCCGCCTTCGAGGGGGCGACCGCGTCGCCCTCAAATGCCAACAGGCGTTGTTTCAGATCGCCCCCCCAGCGGTACTTGAACACCCCCACATCGCTCCGCACAACCCGATGACACGGCAAAAACCACGAAAGAGGGTTGCTCCGGGTGACATTGCCCGCAGCCTGTCCGCCGCCTTGGCCGTAGCCGAGTAGCGACGCAAACCCACTGTAGGTCACAGTCGATCCGAACGGGATCGCCGACAACCCTGCCCACCCCGTGGCAAAACCTCGTCGCTTGCCACCATCCTGGCTGGCGTCATGCCATCCAAGCCGAAAGGGATAAGAGGACAGCGAACGCCCCCCCGCATCGTTTTTCTCACCCCTCACGCCTTCCTTGCCCACGTCGCCTCTTCCTAACATCCCAGCATTTGCCGCGGGGGCGTGTAAGGCCGTTTGCCAAAATGTCCCCCTTGCCGCCGACCCGCGTACTGGTAACACCGACAGGGGATCGTGCTTATTGAGAAGGTTCTCCAGCACGCTCTCGGGCGTCATGCCAGTGCCAACAAAGCCAAAGCGCAACAGCAAGCCGCCGCCCGACTCATCACCGAGATCGACATCACCGGCATCATCCTTATCCTTATCCTTTGGAGGCGTCTCTGCACACACCACGACAGCCAATCCGAACAAGGTCTCCAGCACGTGCCACTGCCACCCCACCGACTCTAGGTGCGCCCGAGAATAAAGAACAACTGGGATCGACGAGGAAACAGTGTTACCATCCGACACGGCCGGCAGCAACGTAACAGGAATTCGCAACGGTAACGAAGGAGTTGTAACCATGGGGCAAGCATACCTGGTTGAAATAAGAAAACAAGCATGATATGCTCGGCACATGTGTGATCCCAGAAGGGAAACACGATCCCCAATGTCCGAGTGACAACGTCGCACTGCGACTCAGCGACGGAGACAATAAGCGGAATGCCAACCCATGCCCCTGATGGTGGCTTCTCTTGTCGCCCTGCGCAGCGCACGTCGGAATCAACGGCAGAATTGCCACGCACAGGTCATTGCCCGGTGACCCACAAGGAGATCGATATGATCATAAAAGAGATCGCAAGAAAGATCGCAACAGAACCTGTCCCGGAACGAGAGGCCGATTCGGTTACGGATTCGGCAATGGCGTCGACCACACCCACATCCACACCCACAAGTGCAATGACACGTGACAATCGACGCGACGCCCGCAAGCCTGTCCATCACAGGCGGCAGGGGCACGTCCCCAGCATGACAGCGGCACTGCTCGCCCTGGCAGCCTGTGCCGATGATGCTGCCCCAGCAGCCACCACCACCACGATCACCCTTGGCGATGATGTTGTGCCGGCAACAAACAGCATCTCGGCGATAAATGGCTCCGATGGCAACGCCAGCATTACGATTGTTCTTGCCGATGGTCTCAGCGAGGGAGGGGATATTCTCAGCGCGGTTCAACTGGTGGCAAATGACCGCACAATCTTTCTCTCTGATCTAGATGCTAACGATGTAACCGTTACGGCAGGGGAAAACCAAGCAAACAATGCCACGACCCTCACCATC
>JAHZLG010000154.1 GCA_022599995.1 Alphaproteobacteria bacterium
GAGTATCTTTTTTTGAAAAGCAAGGTGAATTGCAGTCGCCCTTGCTTTTGCCGGTTGCCTTCTGTTTCGGCGTGACTTTGCCTTATCTTGCCTATCTTGCTTATCTTCAGCAGTTGCCCATCCACCCGCCTCAAGATCACTTCGCCGTTTTGTGCCGGCTGTGGACGCCGCGTCGTTTTGTGCCGGCGCGATTCCCTGATGGCGGGCGATGAGGGTGCTCTGCTCCTCCTGTGTTCGCCTCTTTCGCACAATTCTTGCTTTCACCCTCATCGTCTTAGCAAACACTTCCTTCCTCCCCTGAGTCTTGCTTAACCGGCCCCCGTTTCATGCTTTTGTGCCCTGACGTGTAATAGTGTGTCCCTCCCTATGATGAATGCGCTGATTCTCATGTTTTTACGCCTCCCTGTACGCCTTCGCCTTGTCCCTCGCGCGTGCTGTGGCATGGCGCGTCGGGTGAGATTGACAGGCCTCACGCGGATTTGGCGCGGCGCGGTTGTTGCCGGCCTTTGTTGCTTTGCCTTTTCTTCGGGGTATGCGGGCAGCCTTACCCTGCGCATCGAGAACATTGGTTCGCAACAGACCATCTTTGCGCCTCGTCCCGCGACGCTTGGCCAAGCTATCTGGGTGGTGCATCACCCGGACACCATGCCGGTGTTCGCGACCAACACGCCGGCAAGTAAGGCCCTCGAACGTTTCGCCGAGGATTCGAACATTCTCGTCCTGTTTGCTGACCTTGCCGTTAATCCGGATGTCATCGCGTTTGGGGCCTTTCAGGGCAACGACCTCGCGGAAGGGTGCGCTGTCGTCGCAATTGTGAATGTTTTTGCCGAGCAAGTCTTGAGTGTCCTTGTGCCCATGCTGCAGGCCAATGACAAATTCTTCGCCACGCCGCCCAATGGGGTGCGCCTGTTTAGCGATGGGGGCTTTCTCTACCAAGAAGACCTGATCGATTTCGTGCGGCTCTACGATGCGGGCACCGAGCTCGATGAAGTGCCGGGAGAAGGAAGCTATCAGGGGTTGATTCAGAGTTACCCCGAAGAGGGCGATCCGCAGGGCGATGTCGTGCACCGCATTCGAACGGGTCTCTCCCGCTCGCGGGATGGGTATGCCTATCCATTTGTCAACGAACACCTCCGGCTGACGGTGAAGGAAACGCAACCCGGCGAGGTGTTCCATGGACAACGCTGCGACCGACGGACACGCGACCGCGGGCGTGCCTGGAATATCTTTTGATCCTGTGCCTGATCCTGTGCTTATGCCTGATCCTATACCCGTGCCTGATCCTGTGCTCGCGGTTGCCAGCGACGACTGGTCATGTGCGCGTGATGCGCGTGATGCGCGTGATGGAAGTCTGCCCCTCTAACCCGTTGTTGATCCGCTGACATGGAAGGGCATCGCCTCGTTTGATGAAGATCGATCACAAGCCCCGCCGCAGGATAACGCACCTGCTCAGAATCGGTCGAATCGGACGCGCGGTGCGCGCCGATCACCTTTTCCGCAGCACGGTGGTGTTCTCGGGGTTCACGTTGCTGAGTCGCATCTTTGGCCTCGGGCGCGACATTGCCCTTGCTGCTGTGCTTGGGGCAACGATCTGGGCCGACGCCTTCTTGATAGCGTTTCGCCTGCCCATGTTCTTTCGCCGCCTGTTTGCCGAAGGAGCCTTTCAGTCGGTGTTCTCCCCTCTGCATGGGCGCATGGTGCGGGCGGGCTACTATGACACCGTCGGGTTTGCGTGGCGAACCTTCTGGTGGACGGCCCTCGGGCTGACGGGGCTGGTGGTAGTCGGCGAGCTTGCTATGCCGCTGCTCATCCGGCTGATTGCCCCCGGCATTGCCCCTGAGACCTTCGATCAGGTCGTTCTTGCGGCGCGCATCATGTTTCCTTTCATCTTCTGCGCAGGGCTGAGCGCGTGGGCGGCGAGTGTCTTGACCGTTGGCAAGCGTTTCCTTGCGGTGGGTGCACTGCCGGTGCTGCTGAACATTGCGCTGATCGGAGTGCTGATCTGGTGCAGTGCCTTCGCCCCCGCAGAGGTGGTGCTTTGGCTTGCAGTAGGCGTCCTCGGGGCGGGGGTGTTGCAGCTGGCCGTGTTTCTCGGTTTGGCTTGGCGTCGCCTGCACTTTCTTCGCGGTGTTTCTCTGCGTGAGGGCAGTGCCCTTGACGGTGGAGAATCGATCGATTCGCCCACAGCCAATTCTGTGCGTCGCACCGAAGACGACGACGGGCAAGGGTCGCACCCCCAAATTGCCGCCGATGCCACCTTGCAGGCGATATGGCGACGCGCCTTCCCTGTCCTGATGAGTAACGGCGCCTTGCAGGTGATGACCATTCTGAACACTGCCCTAGCGACTCTGATAGGCGGCGGGACGGTGACCTACCTCTACCTTGCCGACCGTTTGGTGCAATTCCCGATGGCACTGATCGGTACGGCACTGGGCACGACCTTGTTGCCCTTGCTCTCGGTAATGGCCACGGCAGATCGCGAGGACGCCTTTCGCCGCTCGATGCAAGGGGCTTTGGTGCTGGCGTTTCCCGCAGCGGTCGGGCTTGGCGTGCTGGCATCGCCGTTGGTGACGTTGCTTTTTGGGCATCGCAATTTTGGGGCTGAGGACATTTACCTCACGCAGCGCATCTTGGTGCTCTATGCCGCGGGGTTGCCCGCCTTCATCCTGTGCAAAGTGTATGCGAGCCGATTCCATGCGGCAGGCAACACATCGACGCCCTTTCGCATCGTGCTGTTGGGGCTGGTCGTGAATGCCATCGGCGCAGTGGCAACCTACACAACACTGGGGGCAGCTGGCCTTGCCCTCGCCACGAGTGTCGGGGGGTGGGTGCAAGTGCTCGGCTTCCAGCTGATGGGGCAAAGGCTTGGTCTGGTGGCTTCTTTTGCCTCTTTGGGGCGACCTGCTGTCGTGCCATCTTCCTCTGATTCGGTCGCGGCAGAGGCTTCCCCTGATTCGGTCGCGGCAGAGGCCTCCCCTGATTCGGTCGCGGCAGAGGCCTCCCCTGATTCGGTCGCGGCGGAGGCTTCCTCTGATTCTGTCGCGGCAGAGGCTTCCTCTGATTCGGTCGCGGCGGAGGCCTCCCCTGATTCGGTCGCGGCGGGGGCCTCCGCAACGCGTGGATTAGGGCGTCCCGTGCGCGGGGACGTGTTTGTCCTGCTTGTCCTTGCGGCAAGCGTCGGAATGGGCGTGATCGTGCACCTCACCTATGCCTACGGCATCGCCCACTGGGTGGGGAGGGGCAATATTGTCGGCGATGCGTTTTTGATCGCCGGCCTTCTGCCTGCGGTTGGGTGTGGGGTGTTTTTTGCCCTGTTTCTGGGAACGCTTCGCCTGTGTCGGAGATAGGTTGCGGCTAAGTTGTCGCACCTTACTGCGCAGTTGCTGATTCGCCGCGTGTTCAACGGCGGCACCAAGTCTTTGCCCTCACAGGTCGCGCCAGACGCGCGCCCCCTTACCGCTTGCCTTTGAGATTCCAAACATAACGGATGACCTCGGCGACGGTTTGGTAGAATTCGGGCTCGATGGGGGAATCGATAACGCAAGCATCATACAGTGCCCGCGCCAAGGGCGGATTTTCTATGATGGGGATATTTCGTTCATTGGCGATCGTGCGCATATTGAGTGCGATGAAGTCGGTCCCCTTTGCCACAACGACTGGGGCATCCATCGTTGCCGACTTGTACTCGAGTGCCACGGCATAGTGGGTCGGGTTCACCACAACCACATCGGCCCGACTCATCGAGTCGACCAACGATTGCCGACGCCGCTCCTGACGCAGCCGGGCAATGCGCTGCCTGATGAGAGGGTCACCTTCGGCTTGCTTGCGTTCCTCTTTCACCTCGCGGGGGCTCATCCGCAGTTTTTGCCGCGTCGAGTAACGCTGCCAGGCCACATCAACCGCAGCAAGGATGAAATAGATGGCGAGAATAATCACCATGATCGCCACCAGCACGGTGAACAGCAGTCGCGTGAGCTCGAAAACACTGACGCGCGGAGAATCGATCAGCAACCCCGAAAAACCCCACAGCACGCCAATCGCAAACCCCGCGATGAGGGTTAGTTTCGCCAGACTCTTCAGAAATTCGACAAAATTGTTTGCGCCGAACAGCCGCTTGGCACCGGACAGGGGGTTCAGGTTGTCACCCCGCACCCGCAATTTCTTGATCGAGACGAATGTGCCGGTTTGGCTAAATGTCCCCACGACGGCCGCGAGCACGCCGGCGAAGAAGGGCACCAAAAGGATTGCGCCGATGCCCGTGACGATTTGAACGGTAAGCTGGCCGATCTCGAAGGGGGTAAAGCGGAATTGCTCGGGGTGTTCGATGAACCCGACGAGCTGATTCTTGATGCTGCTGAAACCCCAAGCGCCTAGGAACACCAAAAGCAAGGTTGCCACAAGCAGGGACAGCCAATGCCGTGCGTCGCGGCTTAGCGGGACTTGTCCTTCTTCCTTGGCTTTGTCGAGCCGTTTCTGGGTCGGTTCCTCTGTCTTAGAGGAGGCGTCCTCATCATCGTTCGCCATGGGGCTCTCGGGTTTGGGAGACTTAGCTAACTAGTTAGCTAGAGAGGGCGGCACAGAGGGCGGCACAGAGGGCGGCACAGAGGTGGGCATGGAGATGGGCACGCATGCCAGCCGACACTTACTCGACAATTTGCCGACACTTTGCCACCGTTGCAATTACCCCTTTAGCACCGTTGCAATTACCCCTTTAGCACCGCTGCAATTCCCCCTCAGGGTAGGCAACACCACCAGCGCGTGCGGTTGATTCGACGAACGGAAGGGGGCGCACCATCATGATCAATGGGCGTGTGGTGCCTCCCGGAACCCTCAGCTGAGGGGCAGGGGCAAATCCAAACGGCTTATAGTACATCTCATCGCCCGAGATGGCGATGGCGCGGTACGCCCCCCCGTCCGCGGCGTTGTCGATGCGGGCAAGCGACTCCGTGAGCAGTTGCCGCCCTATCCCCTGACCCCGCTGGTCGGGCAATATCGCCAACGGGCCAAGCAGCAGGCAAGGGGTGCTATCGGCAAAACGAACCGCCCAGTACTGGATGCACGCAATGATTGGGTCGGAATCGGAATCGGAATTGGCGGTGTCGGCTCGTCCCCGTTTTTTGCGGGCGACCAGGCAATAATCCCATACGGGATCAACCCCTTGGCGCAATTGGTGTACGCCACGGCGGTGCCTGTCCGGCCCGAAAGAGAGGTCATTGATGGCCTCAATCGCAGGAAGGGTGACGGGGGTCGCAGAGTCAAGGCGAATGCTATCAACCCCCATAGGCGACACCGGTCAATGAAGGGAATTCATCCACGATGCGTGTGACTCCTAGGGTAACGGGGTGTGGAATGTCTGGACATACCGCAGTCGGCCCCACCAAGTCCAGCCGAAGCAGTCTTTGGAATGCTTCACCTAACGAAAATCCTAGGGTGCCGAGGCCCACTTTGCAAAACAATCCATGCCGGCAGTTGTCGCCACCTTGAAGGCGGGCAGCCCCCCCCTCCCCCCCTCCCTCCCTCCCC
>JAHZLG010000155.1 GCA_022599995.1 Alphaproteobacteria bacterium
CGATCAACGTTGCAGACGCCTTTGCCGACCGTGAGTCCGATGCGATCTCGTTGATTCTCGATCCCGACGGGGCTGGAGCAAAAGGACAGTCGCTCGACCTCGGCCACGGCATCGTTGCGGCGATAACGATCATCGATAACCAAGAGTATGTGACCGTTCAGGGGACTCCGGAAATTGACGGCCTATCGGCCGATCAGACCATCTCCTTTACCCTGCAAGGATGGAGCAATAACGTCACCGCGGATTTCGCCATGGAGCTCACCATCGATAATGTGAATGACGCCCCCGCATCGATAGTATCCCAACCCATCCTCGCGGTGGTGGAGTCGACCGCACTGGCAACGCAAGCCCCCGCGGCGCGCACCATCGACCTCAACACCCTGTTTGCCGATGGCGACGGCGATGCGTGACCTTGGTGGCATACAGCCTCGTGCCGAACGACAGCATCGTCGGGCTTACCGCAACCTACAGTGCAGGCACAAAACGGTTCACCATCGATGGCACTCCCGAATTGACGGGGAAGGACGACCTTGAGCAAATTCTGCGCATCTCGGTCCGTGATGACCGAACAGGGGGCGACAGTATCATCACCGAAGCTGACTTCGCCATCGCAATCAGCAATGTCGATGATCCCGTGCTGGCGACCGTATTGCCCAGCAACCTGATCTTTGATCAAAACCAAGCGATCGAGAATAATAACGCCCCATACCATTCTGTCGGGTTGAATGCGTACTTTTCCGACGAAGAGGGCATCAAAGAATACCAAGTGTCGACCATTTCATGGAATTTCGACGTCGTCGAAGATGGAGTCACGTTCAAACTTAGCGAGCGCAGCGATAACCCCTATGGGATCGATCTGAACACCGAAAACACGGAACAAACCGGCGGGATAAGCTTTTCGGGGACTCCGAGCTTTTTCATCAATGAGACAGCTCCCGCCAATCCGGTGAAAATTGAAGACGGCTCGAATTTCTCCGCCAACGTGGTTGGTGATATTGCGCTCAGCATTATTGGCGCGAAACCCGATGGCAGTGCGGGCGATACGCACATCGGCAGCCTCAAAATCACGGTCAGCATCAATGCCGACGCGATAACGATCGATGAGAACGAACATTGGAACAGCAGCAGCAATCGCTTCGAGATCGATAGTGGGTTGCATGCCCTTTCGCTCGATATGAACGAATTCTTCCAGGACACAGGCAGCCAACAAGAAGCAATCGATTTTAGCGTGGCGTATATCCCAATACCGGGAGACCCAAGTGAGGCAGTGCCCAACAACCTCCCCCTGACCGCGCTAGCGACATCGATCACTGCCGATGGCACCTTCAGCGGGTACGCCTATGGGCATCATACGATTGTGGTGACTGCCGAGGATAGCTTCCATCGGACAAGCGCAACAATCGTGATCGAGCAATACGCCGAAGACCTATCGAGCCTGCCTGCCGAGGGGGTCGCAACCCACTACGATGAACAAAAAGTGCTCGAGGGCTATCGGTTCACCCATCATGTTGATGACTCCTTCTTCGGTCTCGGTGTTGCTGGCGGAACCGCAGGGCCAGACGATGACCCTATTTACCTGATAGGGGCACCACGGGTCTCTAAGATTGATTCGACCCTAGGGCACAGCAGGAATGGCGGAGAGGTGTATCTGGTCTTTGAAGAATTCCTCAACAACACCGCGGCCTATTCGACCGACTCAATGGGGGTGCGCACCTACAGTATCGAAAACCTCACGTTCAACCCGAGCAACACCAACGAACAATATGGTGTCATTGTGCGTGGTCAGGGGGTGAACCAAGTGAATGGCTTCGGCGAAGGCATTGGGCACAACATCGAGAACATTGGCGATTTCAACAATGATGGCATCGATGACTATGCGATCGGTGGGCACTACTTCACCGAGAATCGGGCCAATGACCCCGTTTACGTGTTGTTTGGTCGCGAAGACTGGTCGACCGTAGGGGCACAAAGTTTGGGCTATCAGGTCATCGACACGGCGAATTGGACGAGTGAATTAGGCGTTAAGCTCTATGTCGATGGGGATGTCGGCGAATCACCAGCGGCAAATCCTGATATTAGCTTTGCCTCAAGCATCAGCGGGGGAGACGTGAACGGCGACGGCTATGCCGATCTGATCTTAGGTGCCCCTTCATACGATGCTAATTCGGTGTATACCGAGCAAGCGGGCGCAATTGTCGTTGTGTTTGGACGCGCAGGCAGTTGGGATACTGGTGCTGTGAATAATCCCAACAACACGGATTCGGTGCTTTGGATACAAGGTGCCGATTCGGACGCCTTGCGTCCAAGCCAGCTATTGGGACTCAACACCAATACGGGCAACCTGAATGACGATGCGTTTCAAGATATTGTTATGACCCGCAGCGGGATTAATGAAGTTGTCGTGGTGTTTGGAAAAACCTCGACCGGGGCGGAGGCGTTTGGCAACCCCTCGGGTGATCGACGCATTCTCGATATTGATTCTCTTTTGTTGCTTCCCGAAGAAAGAACGGTGTTCACGATTGATGACTCTGATCGTGAATTGAAGAATTCAGCCCTCGGCGACTTCGATGGGGATGGTCATACAGACATTGCTATCACGACGGGATCGACCTACCGGTCGCTTGGATCGGTTGAGCCGGCCTATCTCTATATCGTCTACGGAGCAAGTACGAGCGGCGTGAAGCAGTACGGGGTGAATGGTCAAGCCGATAGTACCTTTGATCTCAATGCGTTGGTCACCAGCGGTGCTGCGGACAGGTTCGAATTTCTGTCGGAGGGGGAAAGTTTTGGATCGAGCTTGAAAGTTGGCCAGCTGAACGCAGATGGCTACGACGACCTGCTTATTGGCGTGCAGAATGGCAGAAACGGCGAAGGGCTCAGTGGGGCAGGGGGCACATTACTGTTCTTTGGTGCGGATGTTCGCGACTCGGTGTCACCCGATGAATACTCTTATTTGATGGGTTGGAATGACACGACTTTTGAAGGGAATGGTCATAGTACGGCGGGTCAGCTGGGTGCCTCGGTGAACGTTTTCGACCACGATGGTAATGCGCTGACGGAGGACTGGGCCATCGCAGGGGCTTATGAGCACGGCAGCACAGACACAGGGGCGGCCTATCTCTTCCATTGGGACGGCGGCTAAGAGCATTGCCGACACAAGGGCGGGGGTAAGAGCCGACGGGCAAGGGGGGGACAGTCACCGGGCTGAAAGGATGCCAGCAGAGCGCGATCAGACGGAGTGCGGTACTCGAAACGGGACAGTGCCCTCACGAATGCCTGATTGTCCCTCCTGAGCGGTCTGCAGTGCCTCCAGAAGAGGTTTCCTGATCCGACGGAGTGCGGTGCTCGACACAGGTCAGTGCCCTCACGACTGCCTGATTGTCCCTCCTGAGCGGTCTGCAGCCTCCCCAGATGAGGTTTCCTGATCCGACCGAGTGCGGTGCTTGACTCAGCTTAGTGCCCTCACGACTGCCTGATTGTCCCTCCTGAGCGGTCTGCAGCGTCCCCA
>JAHZLG010000156.1 GCA_022599995.1 Alphaproteobacteria bacterium
CGGAACAGCAGAAACTGTCCTGAGGTCATGGGCAAGGACTCGCCCCAATGCCTGCATCGAGGCAACCGACTCGATGGTCGTCACGGGATCAACCGCCTCGCACAACCACGTCCAGAAATCTTCGAGGGCCACGCGGTCGGTGGTGTCTTTGCTAAGCTGCGTCATGGTTGCTGCTCTTGTTCTCGGTCGGAGCACTCCCTACAGACTGCACCGCTGGCCACACCGCGGAGAAAGGCACGGCAATGGCATCAATCGTCTGCGCAATCTCAGCTATGGCATCAGGATGACATACTGCCCCCGACGGGAATATGACCGCCGGCGTCCCCCTCTCACGTCCAGCATAGTCGACGGTGCACCGCGGAATTACCTCCCCTGCCGTGGGGTCGCGATCGAAGGGCAACCCCTTGAACCCTTCGATAAGAATCAATGGGGAAGCCAAGGCCTCCTCCACAGTGCTAGCACCGGCATTCTGGTTAGCACTGGCATTTTGGTTAGCACTGGCATTTGGGTTAGCACTGGCATTTTGGTTAGCACTGGCATTCTGGTTAGCATCGGCAACGCCATCCGTGTCTGCCCACAAGGCGCGCCCGACCTCCTCGACCATGGGACGCAAGACATCGTAGGACACATCGCCCAAAGGACGCGACACCACATGAAATTGCCAAGCATCCGTCACCAGCATCACCGATCGTGCCCCCGCCGCCCGAAACCGATGCGAGTCCTTGCCCGGCGTATCAATCTCCGCGCGGTGGTGGGCATGCTTCACCACCCCAACCCTACGGTTCGTCCACAGTGCCGAAGCAAGCAACCGCTCAATCAGCGTTGTTTTCCCGCTATTATGCCACCCTACCAATTGCACGACGCGAAGGGTGTCCCAACGACAAGGAACACCCTGCCCTGCCCTGCCCATTCTCACCGCCCCCGCATTTGGCGCAACGCAACGGTAATGTAATCCATCCCGCTATAACACGAGACGAAAGTCGCAACCACCAACAACGCCTGCGCAACAATGGCCAACGAAGGAAACATGGGCACCAAGATATAAGCCCCAAAGCACAACAGCTGGAAAATGGCTTTCGTTTTCCCCGCAACCGAAGGCGCAATGCTATGGCTATGTCCTTGCTCGGCCATCGACTCGCGCAAGCCCGCAACGACCATCTCACGCACCACCATCAGAATCACCAAGGACACCATCATGCCAAGAATGTACCCCTGCGCAACCAACGCAACGGCAACGCCCACAATCAGCACCTTGTCGGCAATAGAATCCATGGTCACCCCAAAGGAAGAACGCGCATTCAGTATCCGCGCCAAATTCCCATCTAAGGTGTCCGATAATGCGCAGAGCACGTAAAGCACAAACAGCGTCCATTGCGCGGTCGTGCCAAACCAAACAGTAAGACCAATGGCAACTATCGGCGATACAATCAGCCGGAACAACGTCAACGCATTAGGGATTTGCTTCCACCAAGGGTTGGGGGAAGCAGGAACAGAAGAAGAAGCAGTCATCACGCGAAAACCAAAAGGAAGAAAACGACTCGCCAAAAGGCGACAAAAGACGACACAGAGCATGCGGGCAGCGGCATCAGAAAAAGCCCCTTGCCCTCGCATGCGGGCACCACCAGCCACACACCACCCGCCACACACCACCCGCATGGGCACAGCCCGCGGAAGCGGAAAATAGACCTGCCTATTGCCCACCGCTGGTAAGGGCCAAAAACATCTCTTCGAGATTGGGCTCGGAGGTACGCAAGTCAGTCACCACGACTCCCGCAGCACTGAACCGTCCGATAACGTCGCCCGCACTCAGTCGGCTGGGCGGAAAGTCGATCGACAACTGTGTTGCGTCCGTGCCACGGATTGTCACCTGCTCGTCCTCTTCAAACAGGGCGGCGGCACGGGCGTGGAATGCCGCGGTTAACTCGGGGGTCGCGGTCGCGGCGGCGTCCTCGGCTCTCGGCGCAATGGTCAGGTGTATGGTACGTTGATCGAAGCTTGCCAGCAATTTCTCCTTCGAGGCATCGGCAATCACCCTGCCCTTATCAAGGATGACTATCTGATTGGCAAGCTTCTCGGCTTCCTCGAGATAGTGGGTGGTCAACAAGACCGAGACGCCCATGCCGTTCAGCTCGAGCACATAATCCCACAGCTGGCGACGCAACAAGACGTCCACCCCGGCGGTGGGCTCATCCAGAACCAACAGCGGGGGACGGTGCACCATGGCTTTGGCCACCATCAGGCGGCGCAGCATGCCTCCCGACAGGCGGCGGGCGTAGGCACGCGCTTTGTCTTTCAGCCCGAGGCGTTCCAACAATGCCATCACCTCGCGATCCTGCTTGCGGACGCCGTGCATCCCTGCCACAAGACTCACCAAGGCATAGGGTGAGAAAAAGGGGTCGATGCTGATCTCCTGTGGGACAATGCCCACAGACTGCTTTGCCTGCCGCGGGTTCGTGTCGATGTTCCATCCGCCGCACCAAACCTCTCCGGCGGATTTCTGCACGACGCCGGCAATGATCCCGATGAAGGTCGATTTGCCTGCCCCATTCTCCCCGAGCAAGGCACAAATGTGCCCTTGCTCGATCTGCATGGACACCGAGGAAAGGGCCGGCACGGCAGCCATTTTTCCTTTGGCAGGAAAGGTCTTCGATATGTTCTCAACGCGCAACGGAAGACTGGGCAACGAAGAAGACATTGGCGGAAGTCACAACGGAAGGAAGGAACAGGAAGGAATAAAACAGAGGGAAAACAAGGAAAACAGCGAAACAAAACAAGGCACTCGCGGGGAGGCTATGATCGTCCTACACGGCCGGTGCTTGCGTCTTAGAGAGTCGCGCGTTCTCCCGCGCAATGTGATGGCGGTGGCGGCTGCGGTGGCGCAATCGCACGCCATGACGGCCTCGCGTATCGCCCATGCCTCGGACACCTTGGACGCTTTTGATAACTCAGACAGCTGAGTAACTCGGGTGCATAGCCATGCGGCGGGTATGAGGGAGGGCTTCGGGTGCGCCCTGCAAGCGCAGAGCAACGCGGCAGAGCACAGATGCCCCTAGGTCACCTAGGTCGCTAGGTGTTGGGCACAGGTGTCAGGTCGTTAGATACCCCTAGTGTCTTGTCGCTAGGTGTCGGGCATCCTAGTGTCGCGTGCCCTAGGTGTCGATGTTCTCGGCTTCGAGCGCGTGATCTTGAATGAACAAGCGACGAGGTTCGACAACGTCTCCCATCAGGGTTTCGAACACCTCATTGGCCATGGCGGCATCACGAATATCGACTCGCAACAATCGTCTTGCCGAGGGGTCAAGCGTCGTTTCCCATAGCTGGTCGGGGTTCATTTCCCCAAGGCCTTTGTAGCGTTGCAGGGCTACCCCCTTCATCCCCGCCTCGTTCAGCAGGGTATTCACGCGGCACGGCCCATGGACGGCGTAGGCAGAATCTTTAATGTGGAGGGTGGGAGGGGTGGGAGGGGTTGGAGAGGGGGACTCATCAGCAGGTGCGGCGTGCGCATTCTCAGCAGCCGCCACAAGAGATGCCGGCGAGGCCCCAAGATACATGGAGGCGTGGGGGAAATACCGCTGGTGCACAAAACGCCCATCGGTCGAGTGCGCCAACCCGGCGCCAAAGCGGATGCGATCCTCGTGCCCTTGCAGGCGGCGGGAAATGTCGATCACGCCAAGGGTGTCGGCAGGGATGGTTGCCTTCCAGCCGCGATCTTTCGGCAGGGCCAATTGGTTCAGTCGATGGCACAGTGCCTGCCCTGTCCGCAGCAGGGCGTCCGGATCGGCAAAGAGGGCTTCGTCAAACAGGCCCAGCAATAGGCCTTGCTCTATTACGTGCAGGTTGCCGTTTTTGCGGCTGATCCGCTCGAGTCGCGTGACCACATCGAGGATCGTTCTCGCGTGCTCCAGAATTTCTTGCCCCGCTATCGTTTCCCCGTTGGCATATTCGAGCTGGGCGTGGCCGGTCGCCTCATTCAGCAACCACTCTGCTAGTGCGGCCCCGTCTTTCAGATAGAGCATCGTCTTGCCCTTGCGCAGAAGGTACAGCGGGGGTTGCGCGATATAGAGGTAACCGTGCTTGATCACCTCGGGCATATACCGGAAGAAGAAGGTCAACAGCAAGGTGCGAATGTGACTGCCATCGACGTCCGCATCGGTCATGATGATGATCTTGTGATAGCGAATTTTGTCGATGGCAAAGTCATCGTGGCCAATTCCCGTCCCGAGCGCACTGATGAGCGTGCCGATCTCATTCGATGCCAACATGCGGTCGAAGCGGGTACGCTCGACGTTCAAGATTTTGCCGCGCAACGGCAGGATAGCTTGGAAGCGTCGATTGCGCCCTTGCTTGGCCGACCCCCCTGCCGAGTCCCCTTCGACGATAAACAGCTCCGATCGTTCTGCCGCTCGCTCTTGGCAATCCGAGAGCTTGCCGGGCAATGATGAAATTTCCAGTGCCCCTTTCCGGCGGGTAAGGTCGCGTGCTTTGCGGGCGGCCTCGCGGGCGCGGGCGGCCTCGAGAGCCTTCATCACCACGCGTTTCGCCAAGGCGGGATTTTCTTCGAACCAACGCTCCAGTTTTTCTCCGACGACGGACTCGGTTAGCGCGCGCACTTCGGAGGAAACCAATTTCTCTTTGGTCTGGCTCGAGAATTTCGGATCGGGCATTTTCACCGAGATAACACATGTCAAACCCTCGCGTGCGTCATCGCCACTAACCTGTCCTTTTTCCTTTTTGGCAACCGCTGATTTCTGAACGAAATTGTTGAGCTGGCGGGTCAGGCCGGCACGGAAGCCGGCAAGGTGGGTGCCTCCGTCGCCTTGGGGGATGTTGTTCGTGAAGCACAAGGTGTTTTCGTGAAAGGAGTCATTCCACTGCAGGGAAAACTCGATCGCGACGTCATCTTTCTTCTCGGCAAAAACCAGGGGGGCGGCAAAGAGAGGCGACTTCGACCGATCAAGCCACGCCACATAGGCCGCAAGGCCCCCTTCATACATGTACTCGACATAAAAGGGCGGGTCTTCGCGCTGGTCGGTCAGTTGAATGCGCACCCCAGAATTCAGGAATGCCAATTCGCGAAACCGGCTGTCTAAGCGGGTGCGTTGAAAGTCGGTTTCGGTAAAAGTCTCTACCGAGGGCATGAAGCGCACTTGCGTGCCCTTCTGCTTTGGGGCTGCCTCGCCGATCACTTCGAGTGGTTGCTCTGCCACCCCATGGCGAAATCGGATGAAGTACTCTTTTCCCTCGCGCCAGATGCGGAGCTCGAGCCAGCTTGACAGGGCGTTGACCACGGACACCCCGACCCCGTGCAGTCCGCCGGATACCTTATAGGAATTATCATCGAATTTTCCCCCTGCGTGCAGCTGGGTCATGATGACTTCGGCAGCCGAGCATCCCTCTTCGTGGTGTATATCAGTAGGGATACCGCGTCCGTTATCGGTGACCGAGCACGATCCATCGGCATGGAGCACAATGTGCACTGTATCGCAGTGCCCTGCCAAGGCTTCGTCGATGGCGTTGTCGAGCACTTCAAACACCATATGATGCAACCCCGACCCGTCATCCGTATCTCCGATGTACATACCGGGGCGTTTGCGCACTGCATCCAACCCGCGCAGGACGCGAATGGACGAAGCGTCGTAGTCGCCCTCTTGCGCCGGGGGAAGGGAAGAGGCAAGCGGGGCCGAGCCCTGCACTGCATCCCCACTCAGCGTCGGCGTGGGGGCAAGAGGTGCGAGGGGAAGAGGGGCAACGGAGGAGGGGTCGTTAGGACTGTCAGCCCCGTTCTGCGCTGGGGTTGCGCCGAGAAGGTCGGAAGGGGCGTCAGAGGCGGATTGGCTCATCGTAGCTGTGGCTTTGGCTGTGGCTTTGGGGGGAATGTCACTGATGGTTGCAGTCTAGTGCTTATGCCTTCCCATGTAAATGCACGGCAGGGCTTCCCAATATCGTCGAAGCCTATCATCGTGTGCGCAAGCCTCCATCGTTTGCCCCCTGCTTGCCCGTGCGCCCGTGGGCTGGAAGCTGGGAGCTGGGAGCTGGGAGCAGGGAGCTAAGAGTTAGAGCTAAGAGCTAGGAGCTAGGAGCTGGAGCTAGGAGCTGGAGCTGGAGCTGGCAGCTAAAGCTGGGCCAAACCCCCATGACCAACGCAGGAGTTCCTAAAGCAATTGCCGCAATGCCTGATTATTTCGGCTCAAATTCCGCGCAAGATTCAAAATCACCATCTGATTCAGGCTTTTTAGCGCGCGCGGGTTTTCTTCCAGCAATTTGTCATAGCTGTCGCGATACATCACATAGGCCGTCGTTTCGGTGTCGGCAACAACCGTGGCCGTGCGGCGGCTCCTTGTGTAAAAACCTATTTCCCCTGTAATATTGCCGGCTTTGATACTCCGCAATCGAATGGGGCGTTGGTTGGGGGCTTCAATGATAATCTCGACCCCGCCACTCACGATGAAGAACATGCTGTCGGCGGTCGAGTCCTGCACTATCAGAGGTTGTCCCGCCAAAAACTGTTGTTGCTTCAATTCACGGATAATGGCGGACGCATCCTCGACCGACTCCATCTCGCGCACCAGCCATGTATCAATCTTGACGTCATCTTCTTGTCCAGCAGGTACTTGCTCACCAGACCCGCCCCGGTGCCGCAAC
>JAHZLG010000157.1 GCA_022599995.1 Alphaproteobacteria bacterium
TCGTATCAGCTTCGAGCGCAAAGGTGAGAATTTGCCCATTGGGGGCGACAAAATACTGGTTAAGCGGGATGGACAACAATCCTGCATCGGCTTTGGCAAGGGTGATGGGGTTGATTTGGTGCACGATACGCACATCATTCACATCATTGGCGCTGTCTATCTGGGAGGGCAGTTGCAGCGAGGTGCGATAGGTGGCGTTGAACGCCTCGGTGTACAGATCGTGGAGGGCGACATCGTTGGCGCGTTGCGTCCAACCGTTTCCCCCCAAGTCGGTCACGTTGTCGTTATCGTCACCGAGGATCAACAAAACGCGTTTGCCTTCGATGCCGAGTGCCCCTTCGTTGCTCACGATTTGGTGTACTTGCGCGGGGGTTAGGCCTTGAAGGGTGGCTCCTCCGACATTGGGATCGTCCGTTGCCACCAGATCGATGACCTCGAGTGACCGGAACACTTTGCTTGTGTTGGACAGGTCTAGGTTGAACTGCCCTTCGGTGCGCCTGATGGAATCAACGCCGCCGCCGCCAGCAATCACCAAGAGCGGGGTTCCCGTTTCTTCGCCGTTTGCGCCACTGAACGGGGCGTCAAACACGATGGCATCATTTCCTGCCCCGGCATAGACTTCGGTGACAGGACTTTCGATCTCGGTGAAGATTTCGCGTTCGGCACTGCCGCGCAGGGTATCTTGCTGGAGCGGGTTGTCTTTTTTGCTCACGACATAGGCATCGGCCTGGGTGCCGTCGGGATTGAGGCTGTTGCGGGCGGTCAGGCGGAAGTCGCCACCCTTGATGAACTGCACGATACCGTTGGTGAGGCTACCCTCCTTGCTGGCCACGAGCACCGAGCGCGATCCATCCCCGAGCTGATCGACCAGGGCCAACGAGGTGCCGACTTGAGATTCGCTGGCATTGGCCGTTTGATCGCTGAGGCTAAACCCGTCGATCACAAAGCCGAGGTCGACGTGGGCGGGCAGGCCGTCTTCTTCTGTCTGCAGTAATTCGGTGATGAACACGCCTTGGGTAAGGGTCGTGCCGTCTGCGTGTTGGGTGATGCGAATCTCGGAGGCGAGTGATTCCCGGCCATAGATGGCGTAGACGCGGCCATTGTTGGTGAGGACGCCGGCATTGTCGGTCGGCACGTCCGAATCGTGGTAGGGGGCACCGATCAGAATGTCGTCATAGCTGTCGCCGTCGATGTCGCCGACGGCGAGGGCGTAGCCGAAGCGGTCGGTAGCATCCTCGGCATGAAGGATCACACCCTCATCAATGTCGAGGCTTTCGGCGAAGATGGTTGATGCGCCATATTTCCCCCCGTTGTCGGGGGGAGTGCGACCGATCGTGGTTTTGCCGAACACCACGAAGGCAGTCTCGACGGTTGGTGTCAGGGGTGACTGGTAGCTCAGCACGAGGTCGGCGTGGTCATCGCCGTTCACATTGCCGAGGGCAAGTTTCGGGTTGAATGAGGAGAAACCAATTGGCGTGCCCGTGAACACATTGTCGGTCGTATTGGGCTCATTGGTGGTTATTGGCGCGGAGGCAAAGACGATTTTCGTCATGCCGTCATTGTTCAAGCCGATTTTCGTCTCGATACCGGTTTGGAGGGCGATACTGCTGAGCCCATCATCGAAGGCGTGTTGTGCCTCGTACAGGAAGTGGTCGATGCCTTCGATGCCGTCATCGGTGTTGTCGCCGGGGAGCACCCACGCATAGGCCGAGTACGAAACCGCCGTTTCATCCGGGAAGGAGTCGCGGAACGCAAGGGCTTGACTATAGGTAGGGGATTCGTAGAGCAAGACGAGATCATCGATCCCATCGCCCGTCACGTCAAACCCGCCTTGAACATCGACCAGGCGATCGAAGTAGCTTTCTGTTTTAAGCTCGTTGTTAAAGGTAAAGGTTGTCACTGTGGCAGTCGCCCCGTAAAGGAAGCCGAATCCGCTGGGGGCAAATCCAACGTTGAGGGCGATATTCGAGGCGTCTTTCAGCTCGTCGGTGCCAAAGATGACGAACATGGACGATCGACCAGCAACGATAAGTTCCTCTTGGCCGTCTTGGTTCAGGTCACCGCCGCGGTAGACCGCACGGAAACTAAGATTGAGTGGGTCATTGTCGGTTTCGGAAAGGCTCACCCCAGTGGGCGGACGGCGCAGAAAGAGTGTCACATCGTTTGATGGTTCGCTGAAATCATAATTCGCGCCGCCGTAGTAGAGATAGGCATAGACGCCACGGTTGCCGGTATCTTCCTTTGGATCGGTGATTTCCAGCACCACGGCAAAGTCGTCGTAGCCATCGCCGTCGAAGTCGCCGACATTTTCCACCGACCCGATATGCAGGGTGTCTCCTGCCTCCTTACCTTCGCTGGTGAGGGTTGTCCTATAGCTCTCTGACAGCTCGGCGGTCAGGTCGATTGTCCCCCCGGGGGCGGCGAAATTGAAGAAGACGCCGGGGATGTTTGCCCCGTTGGTCACGAGGGTCTGGGCATCGATATTGCCATCCGTGTCATCGGGCGTTTGGCCAAACAGCACGTAGACGGCATCACCCGCGTTGTTCTTCGTCGGATCGACCAGCTTTATCA
>JAHZLG010000158.1 GCA_022599995.1 Alphaproteobacteria bacterium
CGATGCCCCATAAACCGATGGCCACCCTGATGCAGCGATCGTCACGAAGACGAGGGAGGCCCCGAGACAACGTCCTAAACAGGAAAATTGACGAAAATTGATATGGATTCACGCGAAACAGAAGGAAAAACGGGACGCCGCCAATCTTGTTATCACCATATCCTTATGGTATAGACTAGCGCGCATGGCGGAGTAGCTCAGTCGGTAGAGCATCGGAATCATAATCCGCGTGTCGTGGGTTCGAGTCCCTCCTCCGCCACCACGTACAAGCACTGTGCTTGTGATCCCTTTCTTTCTTTTGATGTTGCGGCCCCTTCTTATGGCAGTTCCTAAGCGTAAAATCTCACCTTCACGACGGAATATGCGTCGTTCCCATGACGCCATATCATCGTTGCGTTCTGTCGAGTGCTCTTCGTGTGGAGAGACCAAGCTCCCCCATCATATCTGCCGCAGTTGTGGGGCTTATGGACCCAATAGACAGGTGCTGTGACCTCGGTTGTTGTTGTCGTTGATGCTTCCTGCGAGGCATTAGCCGTTGCGTGCTGTGTTTTGGCATGCCGCAGATATGACGATATTACCTGTCATCTTGTGCGTGACCAAGCGGATAGTGCCCGTTTATCGAGCGGCGGCCCATTCGCTGTTCCTCCTCAGCTCGGCTCCCGGATAGTGTGGCACGGGCGCGCCTTTCTGCAATCCCTGATGCGGCCAACCGAGGGTGAGGAAGACAAGGCGAGCAACCCGAAGGAGCAGAAGCACGTGTCAGGGATATTGCCGATACTGTATGTCTCCAAATTTGTCGACGATCCTGCGACCCCTCACTCCTATGACTCATGGACATTGGATGACACTGTCGATGGGTTTGCCCTTCGCGTGCAGGTGACCGACGGCGAAGCACATCCCACCCCTTTGCGCGAAAGCGGCTGGTCAATGCAGTGGATGCCGCACGGGCACGGGGAGGCGATAGTGATTGCCCCGCCCTCAGACGAGGGCTGTCCCCCGTCTGCTGGACTCGGCACGGCACCCATGCCGTCCACGGCATCCACGGCACCCATGCCGTCCATGCCGTCCACGGCATCTATGTCGTCCGCGGCATCTATGTCGTCCGCGGCATCCACGGCACCCATGCCGTCCATGCCGTCCACGGCATCTATGTCGTCCGCGGCATCTATGTCGTCCACGGCATCTATGTCATCTATGTCGTCCATGCCGCCCACGGCATCCATGTCGTCCGCGGCATCTATGTCATCTATGTCGCCTAAGCAGGTGGTGCAAAACCTACCTGCGTTGCTTGAGCCCTTGCTTGGAGTGCACTGGGACGGCAAAATAGGCGTTGACCCCTTTGCCGCGATGACCGATGCTTTGAAAGCCGCTATCGACAGTTTGCGTGAACCGACTGAGACAACCTCCGACTCCCCCACAGAATCCGCCCCGCAACCCTCGGCGATGAAAAGCATGTTTTTCGTCCCTGCTCGTTTTGAGCAGAGCCTGCCCGTGATGCTGACCTCGGCGAGCGTTGCCCGCGGGGCCTCTCTGGCCAGTCAGCAATTTGGCATGCACATGCGGCAGTCACTTTTGCTGAATTTTGCCATGCAGGGGTGGCGGCGACTGACGGCACGCCTGCTAGCCTTTGTCATGCGCCCGCGCCTCTCCTTTTTGGCCTACGCAACCCTTCCAAGCATGCCCACGATGATCCTCGCGCACGATAAGCTGCATGTCTTTGCCCCGCCTGTCGCGGAGCCGCACCTTTTGTTGCCGAGTATCGAAGTCGTCTACGACCTGCTGCGTTATCAAACGGACGGTGCCGATGGGACATGAAGCAATGCATCAGCTCCCGCGTGGCAGGGTGATCGGGGCAGGACACTATTTGCCCGGCGATCCCGTCAGCAATGATGCCCTCATTCGCTCGAAGGGGGTCGACAGCGACGACGCATGGATTCAAAAGCGGACGGGGATTGCGTGCCGTCACTTCGCTGCCGCCGAAGAAACGACGGTCGATCTGGCGTGCCATGCCCTGCAACACGCGCTCGATAGCACGGCGACATGCGACCTTGCCGACAAAGCCAAGCCGACCAGCAAGGCAGTGACCGCCGCCGATGTCGATGCGATCATCGTTGCCACAACAACCCCAAACAATATCTTCCCCAGCACGGCCTCGTTGTTGCAGCATCGGATCGGGGCGCGGATCGGGTCAATGGCCTTCGATGTGCAAGCAGTGTGTGCCGGCTTTGTGTACGCCCTGTCGATTGCCAACAACATGATTCGGCTTGAACAAGCCAAGACGGTGGCGGTGGTGGGGGCAGATACCTATAGCCGCATTCTCGACTGGAATGACCGCTCGACCTGTGTGTTGTTTGGCGACGGCGCAGGCGTGCTGATCCTGCAAGCCGACAACAGCGGCGCAGGGGTGAGACAAACAACCCTGCACAACGATGGCAGCCTGTACCACGACCTCTATGTCGATGGCGGCGTCGCGACGGAGTCGCACGGTTACGTCGTGATGAACGGGCGATCGATCTTCCAACACGGGGTGCGACGGATGGCCGAGGCGGTGTCCTCGGTCGCCACTGCCGAGGGGGTAGGCATGGCTGATCTCGATCTCGTTGTGCCCCACCAAGCGAACCAGCGCATTATCGACCGAATAGGTGTTGATCTCGGGTTGCCCCCCGAAAAGATCATCTCGACAGTACGGCAACACGCCAATATATCAGCGGCGACCATCCCCGTGGCGATTTCCCTCGAGCGGGCACGTTTTGCGCGCGGCGCGCAGGTTGCCCTCACCGCGCTGGGCGGTGGGCTCGCATGGGGGGGGGCTCTGCTGCGCTGGTAGCAGGGACGACCCGAGATGTTTTTCCGGTGTTAGCGACACTTTCGCCAGCATGCGATACAGCCGCAGCATGCGACACAGCCTTGCCGACCGCACAAACAATAAGTGGCTTAGCAAAAACAAAAGCTTGCCGCTAAATATAGCGTTGGGCTTGCCGCTAGATGCAGCATTGGATTTGCCGATGCTCGATCTGCTCCCTCCTCAAGACAAATTTTCTAAGATAGCCATGCCCCTGCCCACCTTTCATACCTTCGCCGCAGGGTTCAAATACAAGAACCGTGCCGATCTCGCCCTGGTCTCCCTGCCTGAGGGAACGCAGTGGTCGGCAGTGTTCACGCAGAGCAACATGGTCGCGGCCCCAGTTACGCTCGGACGTCGCGCACGCGCGGCCGCGACCCCGGTGCGCGCCTTGCTGATCAATGCAGGCAATGCCAACGCCTTCACCGGGCAACAGGGCATAGACACAGCCGAGCAATACTGTGCCTATCTTGCCGACAAGCTTGGTGTTCCTGCCGAGGGCGTGCTGCCCGTCTCTACGGGCGTAATCGGCGAGCAACTCGACGGCGCAGCCATGCAGAACGCTATCGATCGGATCGTGAAGACCGAGCCCGTGAAAATGCGCAAAGCCGCCAAAGCCATCATGACCACGGACGCCTATCCGAAAACATCCGAGCACTACTTCTGGTGCAATGGAGGGTGTTACCGCCTGTTTGGCATGGCGAAAGGGGCCGGGATGATTGCGCCCAATATGGCGACAATGCTTGGTTTTGTGTTTACCGACGCCCCGTTGTTCGAGGGGCAAGGGGAGGCAACCCAAGAATCTCCCGCCTCTTCCAACGAAACCCTCCACGAAGCGTTGGTCTATGCCACCGAGCGCAGCTTCAACAGTATTAGCGTCGACACAGACACCTCGACCAACGATGCGGTGTACTTTTTCGTTCTGCCCCCCGATGAGGAATCGAAAGAGCCCGAGGCATCGGCGACCGGCGACCCTGCAGTTGCGACCGACCACCCTGCTCCGGCGTCCGGCGACCCCGCAGTTGCCCCGCAGCCCCTGCCCAGCAAAACGCCCTCGCAGGAGCACGTGCACGATAATTGGCGCAGTGCCCTGAATGCCCTGACCCTCGACCTTGCCCTGAAGATCGTGTCGGACGGCGAGGGCGCGCGCAAACGCATCGATGTCACCGTGCGCGGCACCGCAACCGATGCCGAAGCAAAACAGGTGGCACGGAGCATTGCCGAATCGCCGCTCGTGAAAACGGCCATCTCGGGGGAGGACGCCAATTGGGGGCGCATCGTGATGGCCATCGGCAAGTCGGGTGTCGCGGTCGAGCCCTCTGCCCTCGATGTGTTCATTGGAGGCGTGCCGATCGTTATTCAAGGAGAAGTTGCTCCCTCGGACGCGGTGGCCGCCATCGATTCCGCGTGGGCGCAACACGATGAGCTGTCCCCGATGGATCCTGTTGCGGAAGCCGACACCCCCCCCGCAGACGCAGCGGATGAGGCGGGCGAAGAGAATGATGTCGCCACGCCCGACCAAGAGGAGGGTGCCCAGCCAGCCCTTGATGAGGAGAGCACCCAGCCGGCCCTTGATGAGACTCCCCCCCAAAATGACTTGACCAGCGTGCTTGAATGGGACGATGCCAGCCGCAACCAACAGCAGGAAAAAGAAGAGCCGCAAGAGGAGGCTGTACACCAGTGGCAATCAATTGAGAATCACCTGCGATCGAGCGTGGTCACCATCGAGGCCGTGGTCGGAAGTGGTGAGGGGAGCTGGGAATTCCACGGGTGCGATCTCAATCCCGAGTACATTCGGATCAATGCCGACTATCGAAGCTAAGGCGACAGGTTGCCTCCAAGGATAAGTGACGCATCGCGGGACAGGGGTGTTTGGTCTTCAACAGTGAATCGTGTAAACTAAAAAGGTGAGAGGCGGTGTCCTCCCGCGATGCCTGTCTCTTCTGCAGTGTTCGTCCCTGTCTTCTTCTGTGACTTTTCCGCTCTGCTATGACCGCGCTTTCTTATCGGCTTGTTCTTGCCCTGCTGTTTGGGCTGGCGATGCAGTCATTCGCCGGGCCTGCCCACGCCGAATTCGTGAAACGCCAAGAGCTCGGCAAGGAAGGCGTGTGGACAGTCGCGATTAACTACGACAAAAAGGGGCTCGCAGCCTGCACGGTTACGGGCGCACCAAGCAAACAGAGCGGGAAATACACCCGGCGCGGCGAGACCTACATTCAAATCACCCACTGGTATCGAGAGCAAAAATTCAACGAAATCCGAATGCTTGCCGGGTACAGGATCGCCGAAGAATCGACCGTCACCCTTTCGGTCGATGATCTCACGGGTTTCTCCTTGTTGCCCCTTGGAGATAGTGCGTGGACATCCGATGATTTAGACCCCATTGTCGTGAAAACGATGATGAATGGGCGAAGGTTGGTCGTGAGCGGCCTCTCGGCGAAGCGCACGAAAACGACCGATGTCTACAATCTGACCGGGTTGCGTGCCGCCGTGCTCCGTGCGGGCCGGGCATGTCTGAGACGCTAAACATACCCAATAGACGCCTCACAGACATCCAGGAGGTGTCATATTTCGGCGATCAAAACAAGCCATCCCCCCACCCGTTCTTCTGTCACGACGCCTCCATGACACAACAGTCAGCCCGCGACAGTGCCATGGCAAGCGAGCGGCAATATCCCAATGCGGACATAGAAGCACCCTCGGTGCTCCCCCCTGAGGAACGGGTGCGTGCCATAGGATGGTTCTTCTCGCTCCGCGATCAGATTGTGGATGCCCTTCAGCAGGTCGAAGACGAAGCCGAGAAGACGCCAGCTTATGCCCCCTTTCGTTTGGCGCAGCGAGCCCAATTTGTCTATCGGACATGGCAACGCGCAACGAAATCCTCCGACTCCAGCCCCAGCACCAAGAACAAAGCGGGAGGAGGGGTTGCCGCGAGCCTGCGTGGGGTCGCCATCGAAAAGGCGGGAGTGAATATTTCGGTGGTTGGGGGGACGCTGGATCAAGGGTTTCAAAAAGAGGTGAAGGGTGGCAACGCTGCCGAGTTCTTTGCTGCCGGCATCTCGGTTGTGGTGCATTTTCGGTCGCCGCATGTGCCTGCACTGCATTTCAACACGCGATTGGTGGCAACAGATTCGTGTTGGTATGGCGGGGTGTGCGACATCAATCCGCCGTTGCCCTCCGCGGATGGCAGTGCCACCTTTCACCGCATGCTCCGGCACGCCTATGCGCCCAGTGATGAGGAACTGTATCGCCGCCATGTTGCCGAGTGCGACGCGTATTTCCGCTTGCCGCACCGTGGCAATGCCACCCGAGGCGAGGGCGGCGTCTTCTTCGATCACCTAGACGTGACGTCTTCGGGCAGCACGACGTCCAATCCCGATCGGCTTACCGATGCCCCCGATCGGCTTACCGATGCCCCCGATCGGCTTACCGATGCATTTCCCGATCGGCTTACCGATGCATTTCCCGATCGGCTTACCGCCGATGCCGATAACGAGACGGCAGAAGGCACAACCGACGGTTTCGATCTTGTCCAACGCTTGGGCACCTGCTTTGTGCAGTACTTGCCCGATCACGTCCACGCAATAACCCGGGCGTGGACGCAAGAAGAAGAAGACGCGATGTTGCACTACCGTGGCAGATATGCTGAGTTCAACCTACTCTACGATCGCGGAACAAGATTTGGTCTTAAGACAGGGGCAAATCCCGATGCCCTGTTGATGTCATTGCCTCCCCGTGCCGTTTGGTGATCGCCCCCTCCCGGCGATTCGATGGCCCATTCGAGAAGGGCGCAGGTGGTCGTGGGCAATGGCATTGTTCGTGCTTGATCCCCTTGTCATCGCCTCCGCAGTGCCCGCATACCTCAAGCAGTGTTACCTACAACACCGCGATCCAGTCGCCCCATACAATGGATGCCAGTCGCCCCTTTTGCGAATGCCCGCATGAATGACCCCCGCATCTCTGCCACGAGATGATGCCGTCCGTATGCCTGCAATAAGAGGATTGACGCGCTCTTCCTGCAAGCCGCCACACGCACCCTTCCGATCAGACGCTGATGTTCAACCCGCTTCCGTATCGACAATATCCGCTCATTATCCCGACCTTGCTTGTCTGGATCATTCGCCTGCTTGTTCTTGTGCTCGCGATGGCTTCGTTCGCCTTTGCCATTCTTTCCTCATCGCGTGCTTCATTAAACGGCATCGAATCCCTTGTGATTCATAGCTTGTTTCTCCTTGCCCCTCTTCTCATGGTGAGCGGTCTCAGTATTTGGCGGCAGTACTGCCCGGTCGGATTTTTCAACCAAATCCCGCGCACGCTCGGGTGGAAGGCAAAGTGGCGGCTGAACCCATCGGCGTTGAAGGTCGCAACTTTCCTCTCGACGATGTCCTTTATGGTCCTCGTGTGGCTTGTGGCGGTGTTCCCGCTGGGGTCGTGGTGGTCGTTGCTAATCGCCAGCTTTATGGGGTTGGCGCTATTGGGCGGCGTGCTCTTCGCAGGGAAAAGCGGATGGTGTGGCACATTCTGCCCGCTGTCGTCGTTCGAATATTCGATTGGCTATGCCCCGGTCGTGGTGCACCCTAATCGATACTGTAACCAATGCGTGCTGTGCATGAAGGAATGCATGGATTACACGCCACGCAACAGTTTTTTGCAGCACATCAGCATTGAAGCGAAGACGGGCAACCAATCTTCCCTGTTTCTGCCCCATGCCCTGCCCGGCATCATGTTTGCCACGTGGCAACCGGGTGTCCTCCCTTCCTTGGATAGCATCTCGGTCGCCAATATTATGCTCGCGGTGCAGGCGACCAATTGGGTACCCTTGCTTAGCTACATCGCCGTATCTTTGGCATTCTTTTCCACGTTGCGGTTGTTGTTTTCGGTGCCAGTCAAATATTTGCTGATGCTGAGCACCTTGCTGTTTTTGTTTATTTTTTATCAGAATGTTTTCCCCCTCTGGTTGACGACAGTGACCGAGATCGCGCAGAGCCACCCCACCCTTGGGGCAGGGGTGGGCGGTTTTCTTGGCGGGATAGATGAACAGCAACAATCAGTCGTTGGGTTTGTGATTGCCCTCATCATTGCTTTGGGATTTGTTGCGGTCAGCTTGATTCAGGGGGGGGGATCGGCCGAAGGTCTTACGCCGACCAAGACGCGGGTGTCTCTATCTTACGCTCGACAGAGGTTCCCCATGCGGCATAAAGCAGCGTCAGTGACGGGTGAAAGAACCGATGAGGGCGGAGAAAAAGGAGGAGAGCAAGAAATCGACGTGTTCCAAGTGAACGACCGCTTTTCGGGGCATACTTTTCGCGTCGATGTAGGGAGCAATTTGCTTTCTTCCCTCATCGAGAATGACGTTCCGATCGATGTGGGTTGTCGGCAAGGGCACTGTGGCGTGTGCCCAGTCGCGGTTTTTTCTGATACGCAAGGACTTGCTCCGCCATCCACTCGGGAAGACAATGTGCTGTGGGCATTAGGCTACCGTGGCTCGGCACGGCTAGCTTGTTGCCTAACCGTGCAGAGCGATATGACCATCGAGGTGCTCAATCGAACGGCCCAGCGACGGCGGCTTAGCTTGCCCAATATCTACCACCATGAAAATGTCCCCTCCGCATTTTCTAGTCATGGGCGTAACACGTCTGGAGAGAGATTCATCGTGGTCGGAGGGGGGATAGTGGCGATAATTGCGGCTATCACCCTGAAGAACATGGCACCGTTGTCCTCGGTGATGCTCGTGAGCGACAAGACCCAACTCGGCGTGAACCGGCTGCGGTTGCTGGCCGACCTCTCGGTGGAAGAAAGCAAAGAGGGATCGGCAAAAATGCCGCTATTTCAGAAAAGTCACCTTGAAGACATGGAGATCGTGGTCAGGTTGAATGAATCACTGTTGCGGGTCGAGACCAATAACAAGCGTATTTCGACCACGAAGAACCGCATCGAGTATGACAAATTGCTGATATGCACGGGGGCGAGCACGCTCGTCCCTGATACGATGCAAAAATACGAAGGCGAGTATGTCTTTCGTGTCGAGCATGGCCCCCACATCGAGATTGTGCGGAAGAACCTGCAAGAAACAAGTGGGGACAACCTTCAGGTGCTTGTGCTCGGTGGCGGTGTTTCTGCGCTAGAAACTGCCCTGCGCGTGAGTGAAACCCATCAAGTCGTGCTTGTCTTTCAAGGGACACAGTTGCTCGAAAATGTGGTGGATCGTCAAGGCAGCCTGGTGTTGGCCAGAATTCTCAAAGAACGCAAGGTGGAGATTTATCCAGAAAACACCATTACCCGGGTGAAAAAACAATCGGGCATACCGATGCTTCACGTCGAGCTTACCGAAGGGCGTTCGATCGATTGCAACATGATCTTGTTGGCGACAGGGCTTACCGCGAACACCCTGTTTTCTTCCGATCGTGCCCTGAGCGCAAGCGCCGGTATCCAGGTTGATGGGTTCATGCATTCGAATCTCGAAGATGTCTTCGCGGCGGGAGACTGTATCGAGATCGCAGGAGAGCCCGTCCGACGGTGGGAAGACTCCACGATGACGGCGTTGATAGCGGCCGAATCCATCGTCGGGCAAGCCTCGCGCCCCTTCTTCAAGAACCGTGCCCAGCGGATAGACTTACGCTTGCCGGGGATGCAACTGATGTCATTCGGCAAAGTTTCCCACGACCCGCGTCATCGTATCTTGACGCGTCAAGACGAAGCCGATCACCAGTGGTGGTCAGTGTTTACAAACGAATCGGGTTATATTGTCGGGGCAGTTTTTATCAACGCCCCCTATATGCAAGAGCAGATATATCAAGCGTACGTGAATAACGTGAATTTTGGCAGCGTGCTCGAGCGCACGGTCGGGGTCCGACTATCCTCGAGGCCTGCGGTCGCCGTGGAAGAAGAGACCACCCCCGAGGACGCGTAACAGCCGACGATGCCTGCCGATAATCTGCGCGCCACGACGTACCACAGCGCAGCGACGCCACGCGATGACCTTCGGATTGATTTCGATC
>JAHZLG010000159.1 GCA_022599995.1 Alphaproteobacteria bacterium
CCCCTACTATGCCTTCACATGCCTCTCAGGTCATAAAACATGCGTAATAACCGACCCCCTGCCGCCAGCGAAGAACCCGAACTCATTGAGAAATTGGTCGCCATCAATCGGGTCGCCAAAGTCGTGAAAGGGGGAAGACGTTTTGGCTTCGCCGCGCTCGTAGTGGTTGGCGATGGCAAAGGACGCGTGGGATTCGGCAGCGGCAAAGCCCGCGAAGTGCCCGAAGCAGTGAAAAAAGCAACCGAAAGCGCCAAACGGACAATGTTCCGCGTGCCGCTGCGGGAAGGACGCACCATCCATCATGACATGCGCGGGCACTTCGGCTCGGGCAAAATGGAAATGCGCACGGCTCCTGCCGGTACTGGCATCATTGCCGGTGGCCCAGCCCGCGCCATCTTTGAAGCCCTCGGTGTGTCGGATGTCGTCGTGAAATCGGTCGGGGCAACCAACCCCTACAACATGATACGGGCGACTTGTGCCGGGCTTCGTGCCTCGCAATCGCCTCGCCAAGTTGCCCAGCGGCGCGGCCTGCGCGTCAGTGAGCTTTCCAACCGTCGGGAACAACAACAACGGGGCGCGTAACCTACCTGGGGCAGAACACCAAATGCAGGTTTAGGGTGTTGATCGCCTCGGCGTGATAACGCATCGGCAATAGCATCGCATCACACGGCTAGGGGGCGCACAGTAACGTAATCAACGTTGCTATCCCTTGTTCTGCGCTGTCTTCTGGCTGTTTGATCATACAAACACAGGGGAGGGCGTTTCTGTCGCACGGTCGAGTTGGATTGTCGGCATCTCCCAAGAGGGACGGGGCGGCTAATCATAGCTTGGGGTGCTGGACGAAATTCGCGCGTGGCAACGGGGAACGGGGCGGCTAATCATAGCTTGGGGTGCTGGACGAAATTCGCGCGTGGCAACGGGGGACGGGGCGGCTAATCATAGCTTGGGGTGCTGGACGAAATTCGCACGTGGCAACGGGGAACGGGGGGGCTAATCATAGCTTGGGGTGCTGGACGAAGTTCTCGCATAGCAACGAGTGGGCGGGGCGGCTAATCGTCGCTAGGGGTGCAGGACGAAGTTCGCACGTGGCAACGAGGGAACGAGGCGGCCAATCATAGCTTGGGGGGCTGGACGAAGTTCTCGCATAGCAACGAGGAACGGGGCGGCTAATCATAGCTTGGGGGGCTGGACGAAATTCGCACGTGGCAACGAGGGAACGAGGCGGCCAATCATAGCTTGGGGGGCTGGACGAAATTCGCACGTGGCAACGAGTGGGCGGGGCGGCTAATCATAGCTTGGGGGGCTGGACGAAGTTCTCCCGAAACAACGGGCACACCGAAGCAACGAGTCACAAAGTGGGGTGCTGGATGTCGCAAAAAGCACTGTCAAGACATGACGCGGTATCTAGAAACCATCAGACACCTCCCACAACCCATGCTGACCAATAAGGCAGGGTGAATCGGATCAACAAAGGATTTGTTGCGAATCTCCATCGACCGTTGCTCTTCGCGGTAACGCATCGCTGAAAGGCAACCCTACCCGTCTCTTGGCCTCTGGCCCCTCGCGTAGGCTGTCTGCCCTCACACAATCACGGTTGCTTGAGCAACCCCTCCCCCCCTCCCCTCCCTCCCTCCCTCAACCACCCCTCCCCCATCAGACGTGTTGCGTGTTGCGATCACCGAGCATTGCACCGCACAATGCCGCACACCACTGTTGGGTGCCATCTGTGCCCTCTTAGGTTACGCTCCTCAGTTTCTCATCTCTAGACTGCCCCTATCATGACCTCCGCTTACCATAATATCGACGCGAACTCGCCGACTATCACCGTCACCCAAATCAAAAGCACCATTCGACGCCCCGAGAATCAAACGCGTATCGTCAAAAGCCTCGGCCTTGGCAAATTGCACCGCACCCGCATTATCCCCAATACGCCGGAAAATCGCGGTCGTGTGCGCAAAGTTGCCCATCTGTTGCGGGTCGAGTAACCCCCAGCGCCCTTTACCCTGACAGCCCCGGCTTCTGCGCCGCAGCTGTTTCTCACAATCCCCGCTCTTCTTCCTGTTCCCCTCTTCCCCGCCCGACATCATGAAACTAAACGAATTTGGAAAAACCCCCGGCACACTCAAGAACCGCAAACGTATCGGACGCGGTATTGGCTCCGGTACCGGCAAAACCGGTGGACGTGGCGTCAAGGGGCAAAAATCACGCAGCGGGGTCGCAATACGTGGTTTCGAAGGCGGACAAATGCCGCTCTATCGGCGTCTCCCCAAGCGTGGGTTCAGCAATAGCGTGTTTGCAAGCAAGCCGTCGATCACCAACATCGACCGCCTGCAAGACGCCATCGCCCGTGGCAAAATAGACGCCTCGGCTACTATTACCGACGAGGTGCTGATCAACGCCGGGCTTGCCTCTAAGGCCAAAGCTGGCGTGCGACTGCTCGCCCGTGGCGAGGCCAGCATGGCACTGACGATCGAGATAAGTTCAGCGTCCGATGCTGCCGTGGTTGCCATCGCACAGGCGGGCGGCACGGTCACCCAAACCCGGCCCAAAGACCCCAAAGCGGCCAACGCCGATTCTCCAGAAGGGGGCGCGTGATCAACTGTGGCCTCTGCCAGTGAACGACTCGCATCCAACTTCTCGTTGGATACCTTCCGAAAAGCAACCGAGCTAAAAAAACGGCTGTGGTTCCTGCTCGGAGCCCTCGTTGTCTACCGTATCGGGAGCTATATCCCCCTGCCCGGCATCGACCCGATTGCCCTTGAGCAACTGTTTGCCGAGCAACGCGACGGTATCTTCGGCGTGTTCGACGCATTCTCAGGCGGCGCACTCGGACGTATGACCGTGTTTGCGCTCAACATTTTTCCGTACATCTCCGCCTCGATCATTATGCAATTGCTGAGCTCGGCTGTGCCCTCGCTCGCCCGCATCAAGAAGGAAGGCCCCGAAGGACGGAAAATCATCAACCAGTACACGCGCTATGGCACCGTCCTGCTTGCCGCCCTGCAGGGCTATGGTATCGCCGTGAGCCTGGAAAGCGCACAAGGTCTGGTGGCAAATCCCGGGCTTAATTTTCGCGTCTCGGCGACCATCCTGTTGACCGGGGGCACCGTCTTCTTGATGTGGCTCGGCGAACAAATCACGCAACGCGGCGTGGGCAATGGTATCTCTATCCTGATCTTTGCTGGTATTGTCGCAAACCTGCCCCTCGCCGTGGGCAACCTGTTCGAGCTTAGCCGTACCAATGCCTTCTCTGGGCTTATCGTCATCGCGATCATCTTGCTCGTCTTCGTGGTCATCGCTGCCGTGGTCTTCTTTGAGCGCGCCCAACGCCGTATCCTCGTCCAGTACCCGCAACGGCAACGCGGCACGAAAATGTACGGGGCAAACAGCTCGCACCTGCCGCTGAAACTAAACTCAAGCGGCGTGATTCCGCCAATCTTTGCCAGCTCTTTGCTGTTGCTGCCCCTGACCCTCGCGAATTTCAACGCCGGGGAAGCGGGACTGCTCGCCGATATTGTCGCCATCACCGGACGCGGGCAACCCGCATTCCTCGCCATCTATGCTGCCCTGATCGTCTTCTTTGCCTTCTTCTATACCGCGATCGTCTTCAACCCCGCCGAAACCGCGGATAACCTGCGCAAAAATGGCGGGATCATCCAAGGTATCCGACCGGGCAAAGCGACCGCAGATTACCTCGACTATGTGCTCACCCGCCTCACCGTGGTCGGCGCCATCTACCTCACCGTCGTCTGCCTGATCCCCGAGTGGCTGATAGCTCAGTACTCGGTGCCCTTCTACTTCGGCGGCACAAGCGTGCTTATCGTGGTCACCGTCACCATGGACACCATTGCCCAAGTGCAAGGCCACCTCATCTCGCACCAATACGAGCACCTGCTGAAAAGAAACAACCCCACGAAACAATCCAAACCCAAACGGCGGCGCTTACACTAGGATAACGGATGCAAGCATCAATGGTGCTTGCTCTGCATTGTCGAGCGTCTGGGGAAGAAGCAAGGCGCACTTGTGCCCACACCAATGTGCAACACACCAATGTGCAGGGCGCACCAATGTGCAAGGCGCACGAGTGCGCACACTAGTGTGCAGCAAAATACACCCCCGACACACCCCCACGCCGAGGAAGCGTTTGCATAATGACTGCAGCCAACACATCCGCACCGCAATTTGTGATCCTGTTCGGTGCCCCGGGGGCGGGGAAAGGGACACAGGCGACCCTCCTTGCCGAGCAACGCGGGTGGGTGCAACTCTCAACCGGGGATATGCTGAGAAAAGCAGTCGCCGAGCAAACACCGCTCGGCAAGCAAGCCGAAAGCATCATGGCAGCCGGACAGCTCGTGCCCGACGACATTATCACGAATGTCGTCACCGCCCATATCGAGACCAACCCACTGCAACTCGGCTACCTGCTTGATGGGTTTCCCCGCACGGTCGAACAAGCCCAAGGGCTGCAAGAGTGGCTGGAAAAAAAGGGCTACAAAGTCAACGCGCTGATAGTGCTCGACGTCGATGAACAGAAGCTCATCGATCGCTTGCTTGGTCGCCGCGCCTGTGCCAACTGCGGCAAGGGATACCACACAAGCACGGGTGTCCCTAAGGCGTGCACCCAATGCGGAGAAGAACAAATCACCGCCCGAAAAGACGATAACATCACCACTATTCAAGAGCGTCTGCAAATCTATCACAAGCAAACGACTCCGGTGCTGGATTACTACGCGAGCCGGCTGGCTGTCGCCCATATTCCTGCTGACACGACCATTGAAGAAGTCAAAGACGCCATTGCCGCTGTGTTGCCCCTGTAAGGAGGTGTCCGGTGCCCACGGGGAATCGAAGATGCGGCAGCTCTGCAAGGCATCGAACACCTAGGCGCAACAGGCTAACAGGCTAACAGGCTAACAGGCTAACAGGCTAACAGGCTAACAGGCTAA
>JAHZLG010000160.1 GCA_022599995.1 Alphaproteobacteria bacterium
CAGTTACCATATTTCCTCTGCCGCGCAGTCGAAATTCTCTGCGAAGGACGACGTTCGTGACCGCCAGGTAAGACTGAAGGAAGGGTTGGCCATCGATCATGGCGTCGATCTGACTGTCTTCGAGGGCACGGGCCGCGGTTGCGGACGTGCCATGCACAATAAGATAAGGCGAGGCGACAGAGGAAGCTGGCTGTTCCTTCATGACACGCAACACAAAGGGCAGGAGATTATGTGTCGCAATGAAGATCGAATCGAATGGCTCTTCGTTGGCAAATGTTACTCGAAGGCGCGCGAGGGCCGTTGCCGACGAGGTGCCCAAGTCTAGGATGTTGATCGGCTGATTGAGCCCGTCCGCAAAGCCCTGACAGCGGGCAAGGTGTGCGGGTTTCTGCCAATCTTGTGTCAGGCAAAGGCTGCGTAACGCCCCTTTGCTCTTGGCTTGCTCACCTGCTTGCCGTCCAATGGATTCGTTGGTAACACCCGCATGCATAAAAATGCCGAGCGACCGCGAAATGTCTGCCCCTTCGCCGATTGTGGCGATGGCAACACTAGACTGTGCCGCGGCCGCGAGGGCCGAAGCTGTGAGGTCGGGGTTATCCAAGGTGATGACGATGCCCTCGGGTTTGTTGTCGACTGCCGCCACAATGAGCTCTGCCGAATTGTACGAAGCATTGGGAAACCGCACATCGATGGTCACATTGCTTTCGTTGGCGGCGGCATGCGCCCCGGCCAACAAGAGTTTTGCATGGGCGTCGATGCCGGGGTCAGCAGGCAGGATAAGAATGATCCGCAATGAGGGTTTGCGTAACTCATCAACGATTGTTTCCTCTTCCTCTTCCTCTTCACCCGCTTGTTCTTCACCCGCTTGTTCGAGGGTGCTGTCGTTCGTTGTTTGTGCTGTAACGACAAGCGGCGCGGTGCTCGCCAGCAGGAAGCCGAGGCACATCACAACGCAGAGCAACACCCTCCCTGCAAACACGCGCATGGTGTCAACGCTCATTGTACTGCTTCAAACCTTGTAATTCGGGGGCTCGCGCGTGACGGTCACATTGTGCACGTGCGACTCTTGCCCGGATGCTCCGCTTACTCGACGCATCGTTGTGTGCTCGGCCAGGGCAGGAAGGTCGGGCGCGCCAACATAGCCCATCGCGGAACGTAAGCCACCGACCAACTGATGCAACACGGGCATCACCGAGCCTTTGTAGGGCACGCGCCCCTCGACGCCCTCGGGCACCAATTTGTTTGCTTCGGAGACCTGCTCTTGAAAGTACCGATCTGCTGACCCGCGCGCCATGGCGGCAAGTGACCCCATCCCGCGATAGGCTTTATACGAGCGACCCTGAAAGAGGAACACCTCACCGGGGCTCTCATCGGTACCCGACAGAAGCGAGCCAATCATGACCGCGTGGGCCCCCGCAGCAAGCACCTTTGCCACATCCCCCGAATAACGGACTCCGCCATCGGCAACGACCGTAACACCACGGCGGCGGCAATAGGCGGCGGTTTCCATCACGGCGGTCAGCTGGGGCAACCCCGCCCCGGCCACGATGCGGGTCGTACAGATCGATCCGGGACCAATCCCAACTTTGATAACATTTGCCCCAGCATCGGCCAGTGCCTCTGCCGCCGCCGCCGTGACGACATTGCCCGCCATCACCGTTTTGTCATGTTTCCGTGCGAGTTTCGCCACACGCCGCACTTGCTCGATAACGCCGGCGCTGTGTCCATGGGCTGTATCGATAACCAGCAGGTCGCAGTCTTTCTCGATCAATTGCTCGCAACGGGCAAATTCACGCTCGCCGACGCCGATTGCCGCCCCGACAAGCAACCTGCCGCGGCTGTCCTTGGCCGAGTTGGGGAACTCCTCCTGCCGTGCGATGTCTTTGGCGGTGATCATGGCGCGGCATCGTCTGTGGTCATCTACCAAGGGCAATTTCTCGATCCGGTGCTTGCCGAGCAGCTCCTGTGCGTATTCCTTGCTGCAATCCAAGGGGGCCGTGATAACATTGGCTGTCATGCGGCTCGTGACCGGGGCGTCGAAATTTTCGATGTACCGCATATCGCGGCTGGTGAGCATCCCCACCAATTCCCCAGTGTCAGTGACAATGGGCAGTCCCGAGATGCCGTGTTGCTCGGTGGTACGGCGCGCGTCCCCAAGCGTTGCCGTGTGTTGCAATGTAATCGGGTTTTGTACCATGCCGGCTTCGAAGCGTTTCACGCGTCGCACTTCTTCTGCCTGCTCGTCTGCATCTAGGCTTTTGTGAATGATCCCGATGCCGCCAGAAGCCGCCAAGGCGATTGCCATTTTTGCTTCGGTGACCGTGTCCATTGCCGCCGACATAAGGGGTATGTTTAACTGCAGTCCGGGTGCTAGCGTGGTGTGTACCTCTGCATTTGCTGGTAGCACCGCGGAAAAACTGGGGACAAGCAATACATCATCAAATGTCAGGGCTGTTTCGTCGATGAGCTTCACCTGCAAACCTTGATACTTTCCGCCCCCCCATCTATACTTTCATTGCGAAACGCCTTTATAGCTTGCGATCATTGCCAAATCAACTAAGCTTTCGTCCAGAGATCGGGGGGCAGGGGGCTGGGGTGACTGCAGCAATCCGGGACACCGCCCTGCGCAACCCAGGGTCACCGCTCCGCGCAACCCAGGGACGGTGGCGCATGCGCAGTTATGGGGTTGCGGGCGAACGGAGGCCAAATGTCCGCCATCCACGTCGCTGTGCTCTTTGGTTAACCCGCGTTTCCCCTTTCTTCTTCTGGCAACTGATCGTGCCTCCAATCCCGCACGGACAAAACATGGCACAATCACCGAGTGAAATACGAGCGTCTATGGGAGACGATGCCTCCATCGATAGCGAGCGCGCGTCGGGGGTCGAGGCAGGGGCAGAGGCAGAGGCGAAATCCGCCGCACCGATGCAGCTGTTTTTGGTCGTCATTGACGAAACCGACGAGGTCAATCAGGCGTTGTACTATGCTTGTCAGCGGGCGCGCATGTCCTCGGCACGGGTGGCATTGTTGTATGTTCAAGAACCAGTGGATGATCTCCAACACTGGATTGCGGTGGCCGACGCACTGCGCCATGAGCGGGAGGCAAAGGCGCGTGTCCTGATAGAATCGATGGCGGCAAAGGCCCATGAGTGGTCGGGCTTCCCACCGGTGTTGTTTCACCAAGAGGGCGACCGTTTTACCGAGCTGATGAATTTTATCGATGCCAACCCCAACATCTGCGTGCTTATTTTGGGATCGGGCACGAAAGAGGATTCTCCGGGGCCATTGATCTCGTCGATTGTTTCTCGCAGGCACCTTGCCCTGCCTTGCCCCCTGACGATTGTCCCGGGGCACCTTACTTTTGCCGAGGTTGACCAACACCTTGAGCAGTCCATGCCCGTTGTCGATTCTGCTGCCGAGCCGTCCGCCTTGTCGGACACCCTGCACAGCTAGCATACACTGCGACTGGCGACACCCTCTTCTTTGCTTGTGACGATATGTTCATCGAAACCGAAGCCACGCCAAACCCCTCGGCAATAAAATTCCTGCCGGGGCGCGCCCTGCATTTGGGCGACCCCGTGGACATCCCTTCGGCGGAGATCGCTGATACGGTCTCCCCTCTTGCCGCGGCTTTTTTTGCCCTAGAGGGAGTGACGCGGGTGCTTATCGGCTATGATTTTATCGTCGTGATGCTCGAGGATGCCGCGCAGTGGCAGAAGATGAAGCCCATCGTTCTGTCGGTGCTGATGGAGGGCCTGATTCTGGAGACGCCAATCGTGTTGCAAGAAGGCGGCGGGGAGGAAGACGCGCCCGTATTCGATCCGGCGGATGAACACATCGTGAAACAGATTTGTGCGTTGATTGATGAACGGGTTCGTCCCGCGGTGGCGATGGATGGAGGTGATATTCTGTTCAAGGGTTTCGATCGCGGGGTTGTGTTCCTTTCCATGCGCGGAGCGTGTGCTGGCTGTCCCAGTTCGACCGCGACCTTGAAGGGCGGCATCGAGAACATGCTGCGGCACCTGATCCCCGAGGTGGTCGAAGTACGCGCTGCCGCGTTTTGACCAGCCCAGCGGGGGGGGGCTTGTGGGCTGTTTCCGAGCGGTTTGTTTCCCAGCGGGGTGTTTGGTGATTGCAAACTGAGGAAATTCTTTCGACGTCTTTTGACGGATCGGGGAATTCTGGGATGGACAGTTACTCTGCATTGGCGGTGAGCCATGGGGCGAGGCAACGAGGACGTGCCTTGCGCAATCAGGCGAGAGGGCACCACCAGTGCCGCAGCCAAGCTTGCCAACGATGGTTCGTATGATGATGTGCTCGGCGAACCATCATGATGATAAACCACCGTGATGGCGAACCACCAAGATGATAATGTGCTGGCAGAACGCGAATGTTGACCTGCGCATGAAAAAGGTGTTAGGTGTAGGAGGGCAGAGGTTACATCCGGCGACGGCAATAGTGCGACAAGGAAAAATGAGACTGCAGAAGAAGGCATTAAACAGCCCGCTGCACTGATTTTGTCGCCATCGATATCGGGCAAGCGTGGATTTGCTGAATTCGCGAGCTTTGTGTGTTGTCCCGTGTATTGTTCTAAGCCATTGGCTCCGGGGCAGGTGGACACTAGTGCCAAACACCTGTGCCAGGCACGAGTGTCAGACACTAGTGTCTGACACTCGTGACCAGCCTTTTGCTGTCATAGCAGTCCATTTTATCATTCCATTTTATTATTCAAGGAGAAGCATTATGAAACGTGTCCTTTCAACCATGCTCGGTGTTGCGGCACTGGGCATTTCAGCCGGGCTTGCCCCGGCGACTCTCGTGAACGCCGAGGCGGTCACCTTGGGGGCGGCAGTTTCCTTTACCGGGAAATATTCCACCAACGGCAAACACACGAAAAACGGCTATGATCTTGCTGTGAAGATGATCAATGACCGTGGTGGGTTCAAGATTGACGGAACCCCCTACACCATCGAAGTGAAGTACTACGACGACGAATCCACCCCAGCCCGTGGTGCCGAGCTCGCCGAACGTCTGATCCAGCAAGATGGCGTCGAATTCATGCTCGGGCCGTACAGCTCGGGGCTGACCAAAGCGATCGCCCCGGTCACTGAGAAATACGGTGTGCCAATGATCGAAGCCAATGGGGCATCGCGTTCATTGTTTACTTCGGGCTACAAGTACTTGTTTGCCGTGCTCTCGACCTCGGAGCAGTACCTGACCTCGGCTATATCCTTGGCACAGGAACAAGCCGAGCGCGACGGCAAAGGACGGCTCAAGCTCGCGATGGCATTTGAAAACGATCCGTTTTCATTGGATGTCCGTGCGGGTGTTGTTGATGACGCCAAGAAGGCGGGAATTCGTGTGGTAATCGATGATAAGCTGCCACCTGAATTGAACGACATGTCGGCTATCCTGAACAAGGTGCGTGCGCTGAAGCCCGATATTCTTGTCATTTCGGGACATGCCAAAGGGGCCGCCACGGCAGTGCGCCAGTTGCAAGAAAAACGTATTGATGTGCCGATGGTGGCGATGACTCACTGTGATTCGGCAGATATCATTGGCAAATATGGTGCTGGTGCGGAGTACACCCTCTGCGCTTCGCAGTGGGCGCCGACTTTGTCCTACAGTGATGACCTGTTTGGCTCGGCAGCAGATTTTGCGGTCTTGTTCGAAGAGACCTACGGCTATGCTCCGCCCTATCAGGCGGCAGAATCGGCAGCTGCAGTGCAAGTCTTTGTCGATGCTTTCGAACGTGCGGGAACGCTTGATCAGAAGGCAGTGCGCGACGCGATTTCGGCAACCGACATGCAAACTTTCTACGGCAATATCAAATTTGATTCGACCGGGAAAAACATTGCAAAACCGATGGTGCTGTACCAAGTGCTCGATGGTGAGTTCAAGGTTGTTGCCCCCACCGAATGGGCAGCGGAGAGCTTTGTCCACCCGCGTCCCAAGTGGTCGCAACGCTAAGGTGAAGGCACCTGCCTTTCATCTTGCCTGACGATTGAAGACAACAGAGCATAGAAACCAAGCATGGTTTCTATGCTCGTCG
>JAHZLG010000010.1 GCA_022599995.1 Alphaproteobacteria bacterium
AGGGATTTCTTTTGCAACATCAGTGTCCTCCTTCGCGATGGTCATGCCACGTTCGAATAAGAACGGGGATAAGCAAGATGGCGATTCCGACCATGGTCAGCATCGAGGTCGCCGAGGCACTGCTTACCAGTCTGTCCCCGGCATCATTGGGAATCAGGTAATCATAGGTCAGCCATTGCAATGAAATGACGTGGGCTTGTGAGGAAAATCCGATGACTTCCTCGAACACGCGATAGCTATCCATGAGGTGGATAAGCGACACGAAAATGATGAGGGGGGCGAGATGGGGCAACACCACGTAGCGATAGCGTTGAAGCGGTGATGCGCCATCGATCACGGCGGACTCGAGGGTATCGTTGTTGACGGTTTGCAACCCGGCATAGAAGATCACGAAGGCGAAGGGGGCGACGTGCCAAACCCGGTAGAAAAGCATCATGGCTTCGAGCGTCCATGGGTTGGCAAACAGGGCGAGATCGGTGCGCAGAAGTTGCTCGAGGGCTTTGGTCAGGATGCCATCGCCGATCAACAGCCACCGGATCGACAAGGCACCAATGACAGGCGTAATGATGAAGGGCAGAAGCGAGACGAAGATCGACATGCCCCGGTATTTCTCTGCAATATTGTTCACTGCCGAGGCAATCAGCAGCCCCATGATGATAACGAGGGGCAGGGTGAAAAGGGTAAAGGTCACCGTGAAGCGGAGTGCCTTGAAGAAATTGATCTGCAGAATATCGGATAGGACAGCGTCGCCAAATTCGAATGCGTCGTTTACCGCTTCCACGTTGATCACCGAGCGATAGACATCGAGCCCGGCAAAGGTTGTTTCCAAGATGGGGTTGCCGTCCTCGTCTAGGACGGGTTGGGTGCGTTCCTCAGAAACGCACGTTAGGGTGCCGAACCCTGGGGTGCATATCTCGACCACTTTGGTTTCGAGCACGGCGCGGGTCACATTGAAGCTTTGCCAAAGCACTGACACCAGGGGCAATGCGATGAACAGGGTCATCAGCAGCACCGAGGGGGCAATGAAAATAAGGAATGTGCGGCGTTTCATCGGTGATCTTTTTCACACCTTGATTATTGGTTATTGGTTGTGTAGCGTGTGCCACGTTAGCGTGTAGGTTAGCGTGCAGGTTAGCGTGTAGCGTGTGCCATGTTAGCGTGTGTGCCACGTTAGCGTGTGTGCCAAGTTAGCGTACCACGTTAGCGTGCACGTTAGCGTGCGGCACCGTTGCGGTTATCGTCCTGAGCTTAGTGGACGTGGTGAGTGTGTCTCAACCGGCTGTTACGCAATGTCCGTAGGGCGACATCATTGGCACTTTGTCTCTTTTGACTTTGCGTTTCGACTTTCTTTCGACCTTGTCATCGCCGGCCTCGGTTGGCTGGGGCTTTGTGCCTCCTGTTCCTCCCGCCTATCCCCCCTTTATCTCAACACACAGAATTTGCCGTTTGCCATCTGGTTTTGACTGCCCTTGGCACGAGGCTATGACTTCTGCTTGCACCCCAACTTTGATCCTATTTCGATCTTATTTGCTCGCGTCCCCCCTCTTTGCCCTCCCCCTGCCTTGCGACAGCCCCGGGATTGATTCGGTGTATTAACGAATCAGTCCTTTTTCGCGGGCGGCAATCAAGTAATCCCGCTCCACGGCACGAAGCACCTGCTTCGCAGATTTTTTGTCCGTGAGGAAATCGGCAACGTTGTTGCCCAAGGCGGTGTGCATGATTCCCATGGCCGAGACACCCGGATAAGGCACAGCACCGGCGGCTGCGGTGGCACTTGCGCCAGCAGCGAAACGTCCCGGGACGGCCCCTTCGATGATCCATACGGCGGCATCAGGGTTGTTTTGTGCCATTTCGGAATCGATTCCTTCCAAGGCGACTTGAAAGGCCGCAGCGGCAGAGGCATCGCTTTGATTACGCGAGAGCACAAACCCATCCCACCAAAGGGTGGAGGCGGGGCGACCGTCTTTGGTCGGTTTGGGCGCGGCAGAAAACTCGATCAGTCCAACAACGGTTGATTCCTCGGCGTTGTCCACGGCGGCGGCACGCGATGCCCACAGATTCCCCATGGCGATTTTGCCCTGTTGGAATTGCTGTTGCATATAGGTGCTATCGGAGACCAGATACTCGGGGTCCATGTAGGCGGTAAGCTTTTTCATGTGCTCGAGGGTCGCCACGGCATCTTCATTGTTGCGCAGGTTCGGGCGGTTGTTGGCTTTGAAGAATTCACCCTTGTGACCCAAGAACATGTTCACGAACTCTTCGGCAATGTTCCAGCCTGCCTTGTACGTCCCACCCAGCGGGTAGTCTACGACGCCAGCATTCTTGATGGCTTCGGCGGATTCCAAGACATCGGCATAGGTTTCCGGGGCTGACAGGCCAAGGCTGTCATATATGTCCTTGCGATAGAACCAGTGTTGGTTGTTCACAAAGAAGGCGATGCCGAAGGTTGTGCCATCATACTTGATAAGTTGATGCGGTTGCAGTTGCGCACCATGGGCGGCAATCAAGTCATCGAGCGGCCGCAGATCACCAGCGTCATAAAGCGGGATGATGCTGGAGGTCGCCACGCCACCAATGTTGTAGACGGCAGGATTTGCTGCGAAGGCATCGGGCAATTTGTTGCGCGATTCGGTGTCGAGATCGACCGTCACATTCCCGCATTCCTGCATGGCGGTGGTGGCTACTTCCCATGCAGGGAAGGCATTGGCAAGCAATTTAATGTCGGTCGAATTGTTATATGCACATGCGGCTTGGGCAGCGGTTGCCGACCCCAGCACAAATGCGGCTGATAAAAACAGTTTTTTCAGCATTGTGACTGTATCCTCAAAGAAGAGAGTGAAGAATGAAGGGAAAAGAAAGAAAGATGAGATGTTGTGACTGCGGAGAGACAAACATCTTTCGCTTTTGCATGGCATAATTGCTATTTGCCGATTAGACAAGCCATCCAGCAACGATAGTTGCTCCTGATTTCTCCTGCCGTCCGATTGAGCATAGAGGGCACTTTAATCATGCCCGCAATACCTGCTTCGTGGTGCGATGGTCTACTGTGCTCCCGAGCTGTGTTCGAAGGGAACACGGTTGCCCGACTCGGCATCGAAGAAATGACAGGCGGCAAGGGGCAGTGCGACACGGATTTCGTCGCCGATGTTGCGTCGGAAATTTTTCCCTGCCTTGACCGCAATGAG